>JAKFVC010000047.1:0-102729 GCA_021732415.1 Planctomycetaceae bacterium | reverse complement strand
TTCCGACCGTCACCGTATTGGCAGTGTTCTCGGCGAGGGAGAAGGTCTGCGGGGCAATCGTCGGCACTTCGTTGACGTTGGTCAGGTTGATCGTGACGGTGTTGCTCGCCGACAGGGTGCCGTCATCGGTCACGGTGACAGTCAGGCTGAACGTGGGAGTGGTCTCGAAGTCCAGCTTGGTCGTATCCGCAACGGTGATGACACCCGCACTGCTGATGGCGAAGGCTCCCGAACTGTTCCCACCCGTGATCGAGAAGGCTTTATGATCGCCGGCATCGACATCGTTGGCCAGAACCGTCCCGACCGTCACGCTATTCGCCGTGTTCTCGGCGAGGGAGAACGTCTGCGGGGCAATCGTCGGTGCTTCGTTGACGTCGGTCAGGTTGATGGTGACGGTGTTGCTCGCGGTCAGGCTGCCGTCATCGGTCACGGTGACCGTGAGGCTGAAGGTGGGTGTGGTTTCGAAGTCCAGCTTGGTCGCATCCGCGACGGTGATGACACCGGCACTGCTGATGGCGAAGGCCCCCGAACTGTTCCCTCCCGTGATCGAGAAGGCTTGATGATCGCCGACATCGACGTCACTGGCCAGCACGGTGCCGACCGTCGTCGTGTTGCCGGTATTCTCGGCGAGGCTGAACGATTGCGGGGCAATCGTCGGAGCATCATTGATCGGATTGACGGTGATGGAAATCGTCGAGATATTGCTGTCCAGCTTGCCGTCATTGGCCTTGAAGGTAAAGCTGTCAGTACCGTAGTAGTCCGGGTTGGGAGTATAGGTGTAAGCCCCGGTATGAATATCATCGATCTGGACTGAACCGTGACTCGGCCCGTCCACGATGCTGATCGTCAACTGGGCCGGAGTATTCTCGGCATCGGTCACTCCCAGAGTGCCGGTGCCATTGGTGTCCTCGTCGGTCGTCAGGGTGCCATCACTGGCCACGGGGGCATGATTGACGAGGGCCGAGAAGACGAGATTGTCAATCGCCAGTCCGTCATCGTTGCCAGTCTCATTGAGATCGGACCAGCGCAGCCAGAGCGTGGCTCCCGGAGCCCACGTGAATCCTGACGTGACCGAAGCACTAATGGCAGTCTGATTGGCCGGCAGGTTGCCGTCCTTAGTCGCATCCGAACTCGTGTTGTTGACGGGGGCGGTAAAGTCGAGTCCGGCCACGCGAGTATACGTTCCGGTCCCAATATTGGTCGCAGTGGTGCTGTAGTCGAAGGTCAACTTATTGAACGCTGCCGTCGCGCTGCCGCCATCCTTCCATTGCTCACCGACGTAAGCGAGCGAGAAGTTGTCGATGGTCGTTCCCGTGTTGTTGACCAGGGCCATCCCGTAAACCGCCTGCAGGCTGCCGGACGCATAGGATCCCAGGGCCCGTTCGTTGGTGCCAGTCGCCCCGTAGAACATCATATCGCCGGTCCCCGAGGCACCGTTGTCGATCTGGATGCTCGAGTCGGCATTCCCGCCGACCGTACCAAACGTGCCGCCGTATTCCACGGCAGACCAACCGGCCGGCAGAACCATGGCCGAAGGCAACGTCAGCTTGTCCGTCGGGATCGGAGTGGGCAGCAGATTGTCAAAGCTCTGGGAATAAGCCGGACCCGTGAAGGACACGGCCGCGGAGGGACTGACGATGTTGATACTGACCACGATATTCGTCACGGTGAACGTTCCGTCCGTGACACTGACGGTGAAGCTGTCGGACGTACCGGCCCCGCCCGAGGTCGTGTAGCGAATCGCGCCGGCCAGCGTATCGCCAGCATTCAGTTCCGTTGACGTGAAGCTGGTCACCGCTCCTGCGCCCTTGGTCAGGGAACCAGCAGAAGGCCCGCTGGTTACGGTATAGGTCAACGTGCTGTTCTCGGGATCCGTGAACTTCAGCAACGCACTGCCGAGCTGAACCGACTGGCCCGGATTGACTGTGATCGTGCGGTTGATGGTGAGTACCGGCGCCTCGTTCACACCGGTCAGATTGACCGTGACAGTCGCACTGCCCGTCAGGCTGCCCGAATCGGTGACCTGGACGGTCAGACTGAATGAAGGAGTGGTCTCGAAGTCGAGCTTGGTCGAGTCGGCCACCGTGATGACACCGGCATTGCTGATGGCGAAGGCCCCCGAGCTGTTACCGGCCGTGATGGAGAACGCCTTGGTATCACCCGCATCGACATCGTTTGTGAGCACAGTACCAACCGTCACCGCGTTCGCCGTGTTCTCCGCGATACTGAAGGTTTGCGGAGCGATGGTGGGGGCTTCGTTGACGTCGGTCAGGTTAATCGTAACGGTGTTGCTCGCCGTCAGGCTGCCGTCATCCGTCACGGTGACAGTCAGGCTGAAGGAGGGCGTGGTCTCGAAGTTGAGCTTGGTCGTATCAGCGACGGTGATGACACCCGCACCGCTGATGGCGAACGCCCCTGAACTGTTCCCACCCGTAATCGTGAAGGCCTGATGATCGCCGGCATCGACATCATTGGCTAGCACGGTACCGACCGTGACTCCATTGGCCGTGTTCTCGTCGAGGGAGAACGTCTGCGGTGCAATCGTCGGAGCTTCGTTGACGTTGGTCAGGTTGATCGTGACGGTGTTGCTGGCGAACAGGCTGCCGCCATCGGTGACCTGGACGGTCAGGCTGAAGGAAGGTGTGGTCTCGAGGTCGAGCTTGGTCGTATCCGCCACAGTGATGATACCGTCGCTGCTGATGTCGAAGGCCCCCGAGCTGTTGCCGGCGGTGATCGTAAACACCTGGGTATCTCCGGCATCGACGTCACTCGCCACCACGGTGCCGACTGTGACTGTATTGGCCGTGTTCTCGGCGATGGAGAACGTCTGCGGGGCAATCGTCGGTGTGTCGTTGACCGCAGTCACGTTGATGGTCATGGTGGCGGCGACCGTGCCGTTGCCAGTGTCATTCACCATGAAGTCGAACGCACTGCGAGCCGCACCGTTTGCGTTGCCCGCTGGTGTGTAGACCAGGTTGGCAATGTTGGCCGCGGTGATCGTGTCGTTCACGGCGACGTCGGTGCCGCTGAGTTTCAGTGTATCTCCGCCTGCCAGTGACAGACTGCTGATGGTGATCGAGACCAGGCCGTTACTTTCGCCGTCCGTGAACAGGAAGTCGGACGTGGCGAAGGTCTTGGTGGTATCCTCGTCCGTGGTGACGCTGCTGGGCTGGGCGACTGGCACGCTGTTGACATTGATGCTCATGGTGGCGGAGACCGTGCCGGTCGCCGCATCGTTCACCTTGAAATCAAACGTACTGCGGGCCGTACCATGTGTACCGGAGGCTGGCGTATAGACCAGGTTGGGAATGTTGGCCGCCGTGATCGTGTCGTTGACGGCCACGTCGGTACCACTGAGTTTCAGCGTGTCCCCGCTGGCCAGGTTCAGGGCGCTGATCGTGATCGAGGCCAGGCTGTCGTTGTTGGGGTCCGTGAACTGGAAGTCCGACGCGGCGAAAGTCTTGGCCGTGTCCTGTTCGGTCGTGACGCTACTGGCCTGCGCCACGGGGGGCTGGTTGGTCAGCGAGATCGCCACATTGTCGATTCCCATCCCGTCGTCGTTACCAGTACTGTTGGCGTCGGTCCAGCGGAGGTAGATGGTCTCACCGGCATTCCATGTCAGCCCGGTCAGCGTGCCGCTGATGGCTGCCTGGTTGGTGGAGTTGTTACCGTCCTTAGCCTGATCATTGGTGCCAACTCCAGGGGGCACAAAGTCGAAGGCCGACACCGCAGTGTAGGTTCCAGCTCCCAGGCTGGTCGCCGTGGTGCTGTAGTCGAACGTCAGCTTGTCGACGGTGCTCGTTCCCTTGCGCCACTGCTCGCCGATGTAGGCCAGGTTCAAACTGGTAATGGTCGAACCGGTGGTGTTGGTGAGGGCAACGCCGATTCTCACGGGGTCGTTGCTGCCCGAGGCTTGCGTCCCCAGAGCCCGCTCGTTGCTGCCGGTTGACCCATAGAAGTACGTGTCACCGGTGGCCTGAGTGCCACTGTCGAACCGCACGCTGTTGCTGGAGTTGGTGCCAGTTTCCGACGACAGCCAGCCCAGCGGCAGGACCATCGCCGTCGGCAGGCTGGAGTTGTCGCCGGGGATCGGCGCGGGCAACAGTCCGTCGAAGTTCTGCGAGTAATTCCCCGTGAACGCCACTGGACCGGCCGCGGCCGCGATGACGATGTTGATGGTCACCGTGATGGGCGTCGATGTCCCGTCGGTGAACGACAGCACAATCGTGTCGGTGTCACCGGCAATCCCCGTCGTTGCCGTGTAGCGGATGGCGTTGGCCAATGTATCGCCGGCATTCAACTCACTTTGAGTCATGCTGGTGACGCCGAGGGCGTTCTTGGTGATTGTTCCCTTCGCGGGACCGGTGGTAACGGTGTATACTAACTGAGACACCGTGTTATCGGGGTCCGTCGCCAGCAGGATGGCATTGCTGATCGCCACGCTTTGCCCCGGATTGACCGTGAGTGTCCGGTTGATCGTGACGGTAGGATCGTCATTGACGGGAGTCACGGTAATGGCAAACGTGGTGTCGCCGATCGAACCGCCCGCGCCGTCACTCACGGTAAAGTGGAAGTTGTCGGTCGCCACTTCTCCGCCGGCATGAGCGTAGGTGATCGCGTTGGCGTTGATGTCCGCCTGAGTGAAGGTGTCATTGACAGCCAGCGGAGTGCCGCTCTTCGCCAGGATCCCGCCTGTCGGAATGGTCGTGACTGTGAACACCAGTTGTGCCGCGGTGTTGTCCACATCGGAAACCAGCAGCTTGGCATTGCCGATCGTCGTGGCGGCAGCACCCTCGGCCACGGTCAGACCGACGTTTGTCGTCAGAGTCGGCGTGTCGTTGACCGGGGTCACCGTGATGCTGAACGTGGTCTGGCCGATCGAGCCACCCGCCCCATCGCTGACCGTAAACTTAAAGCTGTCGCTGGTCGTCTCGCCGCCGTCGTGAACGTAGGTGATCAGCCCGCCGTCGATATCAGCTTGAGTGAACGTGTCGCTGGCATTCAGGGTCGTGCTGCTCTTCTTCAGTGCGCCGTTGACCGGGGCCGTATCAACCGTATAAATCAGGCTGGCCGCACCCTGTTCGGAATCGGTCACCTGCAATTTGACAGTCGTGATCGTGGCCGTCGCACCTTCATTGAGGGTCAGGCCCGTGTTCGCCGCCACGGTCGGTGCCGTGTTGGCCGCCGCCAGTGTGATGTTGAACGTCGTGGAACCAATGGAACCACCCGCGCCGTCGCTGACGGTGAAGGTAAAGCTATCTGTCGTACCCGAGGCCGGGGCCGTGTAAGTGATCAGGCCACCATTAATGTCGGCCTGCGTGAACGTATCTCCAGAATTCAGAGTCGTGCTACTCTTCTTAAGCAGTCCCGTCGTCGCCGTGCCCACCGTATAGGTGAGTTGTGCGGCCGAGTTGTCGACGTCGCTGACCTGCAAAATCGCGGTGGTGATGGTGGCCGTACTGCTCAGCACGACCCCCGACAGGCCGGCGTTCGTGGTCAGTGTCGGAGCATCGTTGACCGGGGTCACCGTGATATTAAAGGTCGTCGGCCCGACCGAACCCCCCGCACCGTCAGTGACCGTGAACGTGAAGCTGTCGCTGGTGGTCTCACCGCTGTTGTGGACGTAGGTGATCAGATTGTTATCGATATCATCCTGCGTGAACGTACTGCCAGAATTCAGGGTCGTGCCGCTCTTCTTAAGGGAGCCGTTGACCGTGGCCGTGCCAATCGTGTACGTCACGCTGGTCGCAGCCTGTTCCGGATCAGTGGCCTGCAATTTCGCGGTCGTTACGGTCCCCGTCGCACCTTCGTTTACAGTCAGGCCGGTATTCGCAGCCACCACTGGCGGTTGATTGGCAGAGCCCGGCGCGAAGGCTACGCCGCGGAAAGCGAAGTTGGTACCGGCGGACGCCAGCGTTGTGAAGTTGCCTGCTGCACCAGTCAGAGTGCCGCCGAAGCCGGACGTGTCAGAAATCTTGATGAGTAAGTTGTTGGATGCCAGGTTGTTGGTCGCATAGAGATCGACATTGCTACCGTTCACTGCGGCGGTCAGTCCAAACAAAGTACCACTGAATGTGGCAGTACCGCGCTGCGTCCAGCCGGAGCCAGTCCATTCGTACTTCTCGATACCACTGCCATCAATGACGTACAACGTGTCGAGTCCGTTCAGATTGGTCGCACCGGTCCCGGCGTCGCGATCAAAGAAGACAAACGCACCGCTGCCGCTGGCGATACCGCCCGTTGTGAAGGGAATGGCCGTTCCAGCGGTCGCGGTCGTCGGCGGCGCACCGGGAGCGGCGTAGGACGAAATGCTATTCGTGTTAGCCGTGAACAGAATTCCGCCATAGATGGCCACATCGCGCAGGTTGCCAGTCGCGATGGTCGTCGACGTGGTGGGAGTCCCCGTTGCCGCATTGACATAGCGCACGCCGTCAGTTCCCGACGTTCCCGTCCCCGCAATCCAGATGTCATTCGTATCGGTGGAGATCGCGGCTCGGGCATTATTGGCACTGAATGAATCAGTTAACCGGGCTTGAACAGTGACGGTTCCCGTCGAATCAATCGTGGCAACATTGCGATTCGCCACTGCCGATGTGGTCCCCGTGACGGAGGCTGTTGCAAGCTGTGCATCAATCCCGATCAATGTCAGGTAAGACCCGTTCGGGGAGAGGTGCAAGAAGCCGTTGGATGTGGCACTGCCGCTATCGGTGAAGCCTCCCTGGTTGTTACCGCCAGTCGCAAACGAGGGCAAATTAACCGTATTCAACGCCGACTGACTCGTCGACGTCGTGTTGAATTCCACCAGGGAAATGGCCGCAGCCGCATTGGTCAAAGCCGTCGACCCGTCGCCAACCCGGTCCACGACCAGATCACCCACGGTAAACGACGTGAGCAGCTTGCGGTTTTCCAGTCGCTCCACCGCGATCCGTTGCGGCACTTGGACTCGGCGTCGTTGAATTCGCGTCCGGGTTGAACGGGTGAGAGCGCGGTTCAGTATGCCTTGGAGCCAGTTGGAAAGCAGCATGAATGATTGTTCCGTAAGGAGTGAGGTACGTGCGGGGCCGGCTTGTCCCACCGAGCATTTGGCGGACATTGGCAATGACGGACAGCCGTACGTTGGCGGTCACCGATACCGAGATGCGGTCGGGGCTCTGCCGATTTACGTGGCCAAATAGCGGGGACGTCAGGAGCCAACCCACGAAATGACGCCGGTCAACTTGTCCCCAATGAATTGAGGCTTATGGGAACAGATTCACAAACCGTTTGCCATGAAAGAAACGGCCTGTTCATTGATTCTTAACGTAAATCTCTAAAGTGCGGGCTACACTGCAATTCGCTCGTTGAGCGAATCCGGAGGGTCTAATCGACCACCCGCGCCTTCAGTTGTGACATATTGTCGAATTGTCAAAGAGCGTTCAATCACTAAGAGATCGCGTAGGATGGCCGCCCCGGCTGTCGCCTTCTTCCCCATTGCACAACCAGCCCCAGGCCACGCGACTAATACAAAGTACACTAACACTAGTGTGTTCGTCTTCCGCGTAGGTCAGGCTGTGCCTGACGTGCTCAACTCCTGAGTCGCCACTCATCGTAGCCGCAACTCGCCAGAGTGCGGGCCTCGCCAGTTACTTGCCCGCGTTCAGGCGAAGCGCGGCTACACGAACCACCGCCACCGGAACCTCATTCCGATCCATCATCAACGGGTTCAAAGACCACCGTCCAGGTTCCCTCGTGCGGTTCGAATCGAAAGGGAAATGTCTGTCTGTCCAACCCCAGCAGCTCCACGTGTGAAATCAACGCCTTCGCCAGACCAATGGCGGTCGCATGGCTGGTGCAGGTCCACCGATAGCCGTTCGGGATCGATCCCCAAGTAAGGATCCCCTGGTTCGAGTTCTGTCGAAAGATCCCTTGTAACAAACTGATTTTCTCGGCAACGGTCATTCCCTAACAAATCCTTCTCGCAAAAAGAGAAAAGCCCCACCTCCCGGCAGGGCTGGATCCTCATCCATTTCGATCTTCCAGAGCCATGTTCTCTGGAGCGACATCTCCCGGAAGGAACTCCGTCGCCTCCACTTCCAGCTGATAATTCGCCGAGATAATCCGGGGATCAACCTCCATCAAGTCCGCCGCCGGTCGCGGTTCATGAACGACTTCTGGTGCGGGATCTCCTGGCTGGGGATCTTCTGGTCCGGGAACATCTAGGGGGCGGATATCAATCATGATCTCTCCTTCGGAATGGAAGGCCCGTTCCTCTATTATAGCACAGGAGAGACCCCAGGGGCTCCCCGCAAACGGGCCAGCCCCTCCATTCCGCCGAAGTCGCCCCGACACCTACTTCCGCGACGCAGTCTGCTTCAGCGTGACATCATACGCCGTGAGAGACTCTTGATCCCGCAGGTACATCCACCCGCCCGTGACAATCAGATGAGCCCACGCCGGTCGCCCGTGGCCGGTCACCTGGAAGCGGCCGTGCTCGCGATACTCTTCAGGAGTCACTTCCGCCAAAGCCACCTCGTGCCCCTCGCCAAAAATGTACATCATCCCGTCTGCAACACAGATCGAACCCTTACCCGCACTGCGAGCCTGCCAGGCAATCTTCCCCGTCTTGAAGTCCATGCACGTCAGCGGCCCGCCACCAGCCGAATACATATAGTCGCCGACCTTCACAATGCCGCCGTGATGGCAAGCCATCTTCTTCTCGAAGTAAACTTCCTCCGCAGTCTGCACACTCCCCGCCAGCAGGATCTTCGCCAGCCCGCCACCGACTCCGTACGAGCTCGACGCGAAGACCAGGTTGCCTTCCACGATCGGCGCACAACAGTTGGCCGTGCCATTCGCCGGAGCCGTATAACGCCACCGCGGCTTGCCGTCCGCGACCGACACCCCGAATACGCTTTGATTGCCGAACTGGACGATCTGCTTCTCGTCATTAATGGTCGCCACAACAGGTGAAGAATAGTGAGCATTCTCCGTGACTTCCTTGCTCTGCCAGATCAGCTTGCCGTCCAGCTTATTGAGTGCGACCAGCGTCCCTCCCTTGCCACCGGGAGTCACGATCAGCATGTTGTCCACGACCAGCGGCGATTCGCAATAACCCCATCCCGGCTGCCCGCCGCCGAAGTCGTTTCGCAAATTCAAATACCAAATCGTCTTGCCGGTCGCCGCTTCCAAACAGGCGAGATCACCATTGGCACCCTCCACGAACACGCGGTCGCCATCCACAGTCGGCGTCCCCCGCGGGCCGTCGCCCATCCCATTGCGATAACCACCCACAGCCGCCCGCAGCTCAGTCACATCGAGCACCCCGTCGCCGACCACCTTGTTCGCCAGATAATACTTCTTGAGCTCCTCAGCCGTGAGTGCTCCATCACGACCCGGTTCATGCTTCGCCAGCGACGCCTCCATCTCTGCGACCGTCAACAGATCGTCACCCTTATTCGTCGCCACATCACGATCATCGATCCGCCCAAAGTGGCGATCCAGCGCCGTCCCACGCGATTCCTGCCGCGAGATCTTCCCGTCGGCATCCTTATCGAGATCCTTCAGATAGGTCTCCGTCCGCTGCTTGGCGAGCAGCGCGGCATCGACCTTCTCATCCGTCAAGTCGATCCGATCGAACGGATCGCGGAGCACATTGCCCGCCTCGGCGAAGCTCAGTTTGCCGTCGGTATCTTTGTCGAAGTCTTTGAAGAACGCCGCCGTCCGACGTTCAGCCACAGCTTCCGGAGTCTCGGTGCTGGCCTTGTCGTACTTGTTCCACTGCCAGCCAAAACGGTCCAGCGCTTCATATTCGCTCACGACTCCATCACTATTGCGATCGATGGCTTTGAAATCATTCGCCACCTTCGCATCCAGCAACGACAGCAGCGGCCCCGGCTGCACCGACCACAAAGTCTTGCCGTCTTTCGCATCCAGGGCGAGGACATGTTCCACGCCATCCACGTCACCCTGAGTGATAATGCGGCCATCTTTAACGGCGATTGACGAATACCCCACGCCGACCGAATTCACCTGCCAGGCAACCCGCGGCCCTTCTTTCGGCCATTCCTTCAACAGCCCTGTGTCGAGGCTGATGCCATCACGATTCGGTCCTCGCCACTGCGGCCAGTCTCCTGGTTTCGAAGGCACCTGAGCCCATCCAACGGACGCCAGCGAAGACACCACGCACCCAGCGACAACGGCCAACACAGAGACTTTCATAGGCGGGACTCCCAGGGGAAGGACAACCCAGAGTCCGTCATCAAGGCGCTTGATGCACTCCGGGCGAGGCATGAATCGCAACATTGTAGTTTTCGCCAACCAAAATTGCAGCACCACTTCGCACGTAGGCCGCCCCGAGGTGCAGCCGCTATTGGGTGGGGCGATTGGAAACCGCCCCCGTTGGGCTTGTCCCAACGGAGCGCTGACTGGCCAGCTACTAGAAAGCACAGTTCTGGACCCTCAACGCGTGGTCTCCGATGCCCCCTGCCGCCGTGAGCGAATCGTGGTCATAGCAGCGACTGGCTGGCGGCAGGGGGCATCGGAGACATAAAGGTTGAGAATTCTGCAAAACTCACTGTTGGGTAGCTGACCAGTCAGCGCTCCGTTGGGGCAAGCCCAACGGGGGCGACAACAGATGGCAATTCTGCGTTTCACTGAGATTCAGTCACCCAGAATCTCAAAACGCCCGACCCCAGACTGACACACGTCGCATCACACTACACATCACAAATTCGGAACTGCTGGAGCGAAGACAGCCGAGGCCACCACCTCACAAACTCCACGCAAAAATCCCGCGCCATGTTTGAAATCTTCGCCCCTCCATATGACCCCTGTAGGATAGGCATCCTGCCTGTCTGCTGCGGACGTTCCAACCCAGAGTCAGGCTGGAGTACCAAACCATCAGAGCACTCGCGAATTCCCGCGCCATCTTTGAAATCTTTGGTCAACAACCAGGTAGGTCAGGCTGTGCCTGACGTGTTCAACGGCTCGATCCTTTTCAGTTCTCTCTTTGTTACGTGAAATACAATGCGAAGCCTGTCAGTTTGGGGTCGGGCGTTCAAATTTCAAAATTGGCCACTCGTCAACCGAGACTTCGAAGCCCCACTGACAGGCCAATTTTGAAGTTTGAACACCCGACCCCCGCCTCACGCGAAATTCACGCGCAATCTTTGGGTTTTGCTGGCCCAATTCGCCGCTCCAGCTCCTGGTCCCACCGGATCATTCGCTCAAGTAACTCCGTGGGAAACGGCGAGGCCAGCTCCGACTCGTCCTGGCCGGGCGCCGCGGTCACGGGCGATTGGCCAGCAGACATTTTCAACAAACGCTCGAGAAACTTGTCATGGGGTTCCGGACCTCCCAGCACGGGCGCAGCCGGCGGAACCGGTGGCGCGGCCGAAACTGGTGGAGTCGGCGGCACGGGAGGACGAGCCGGAGGCTTCGCCTTGAAGCAATCAGGCAACCCTCCCACAAACGTCAACTCGCTCAGCTCCCACATCCACCGTCCCTTGAACTCCCCGACCTTATAGCTCACCACGCGCATCGCAGTCTTCGCACGGTACAACTGCGCCTTAGACCAGCCCGCCCGCTGACCTTCGCGAAACACTTCCCGAGCCGACCGCGCCCCATTGCTCAGAAAATTCGTCAGGAACGCCGCCACCGCCCTCAGCAGAGCGATCCGATGCTCCTGCGCCGAACTCCCCCGCACTTGATCCAGGTCGAGTTTGACATTCCGCCCGTCCCAATTAAACCCCTGATCGGTAATCTGAAAGGCCATCGCCAGCGGCAGCCTCGCACACCCACACCGGATGGGAACAAACCAGCGCTGCCCCGGATCGCACATCTCACAATCGATCCGCCACATGTGCTGCCCGGGCAACTCACACTTCTTGCGAGCCGAAATCACGACCAGCGCAATGCCACAGTCCTCCGCCAGTTTCCCCAGCGCCGCCATCACCAACCGCATCCGCTGCGTCTTCGGCCCCGCCGCACAATACACTTCTAGAGGATAGATGATCACTAATAGCACATTCCCCAGCGTCTCGATCTGTTTCTTCAAATTCGGAATGACCCGCTCCAGATCAAACGCCCGCTCCCCGTCCGCGGAATTCGACTTCAACCCCGGAACCGCGGCAACATTCCGCATGTTGGCCCCACTCTTCATTAATCGCGGCACCATCTTATTCGACAGATGATCCTCACCATTCAGGATGAGCACCTTCCCCGCGACCGGAGCCGGCCCCGGGATCCGCAAGAACGTCGGCCACATAATCCCCGCCGACACCCGAGCCGCCAGATCGAGTGCCCAGCAAGTCTTCCCGACGCAGGCGTCCCCATGCACCACAGTCACCTTGCCGATCGGAATCATTTCCTCCCACAACCACTGCACGGGTTCCGCCGGCACGTCCGCCAGCGAAACAATCTGCAACTCCAGCGGCTGCTCCAGCACAGCGCCGCCGGGTTCGAGTTCACGGATGGCGGCAGGAGATGATTCAAATGTGGTGTCCATGATGAGTCCCTTTCTAAAGGTAGTCGCAACAACAATCAGGCAAACGAACAGCCCTCAATCAACCAGAAATCGATCGACCAGAAATCAGGTGAGCCCCGTCCCGTAAGGGCGGGGGTAGAGTTGCGACTCTGATTGCCGATAGACGTCGCTCAATGCCCGTTGCGCAGCGGAACTCTCTACTCTACACCCGCCCTCACGGGACGGCGGCTCACCAAGTCCGGTACAGAGTTTGTCGCATACCCATCGCGACTCCCCAAATCGCGAAACGCGATAAAACCCCGCGTTTTCCTGCACGGCGGAGCGAAACTCGAGAAATGCCCCATCCCGCAACATGGTGTGCGCCCTCGAACCGAGCGCAGATTTGAGCGTGAGCCTAAGAACGTAGCCTTCACGCTCCGCGTGAAGAAAGCCGAGCGCAGAATCAGCGCTGCAAACAACCCGGGGGTCGGGCGTTCAAACTTCAAAATTGGCTTGTCTGTCGTTCACGAGACACTGGCAACCGCCCGGCCAATTTTGAAATTTGAACGCCCGACCCCAAACTGAGACCCGCACGATCACACCAAACGGCGTGACAAACAAAGAGACGTGCAGCCCAGATTCAAGAATCTGGGTGAGCGCAGCGAACAAGAGCTCGGCCTCGTTCGAACTGAAGCTCGCGGGGACCGTAAGCCCCCACACAATGTCGCATGTGACTGTATCGTGGGACGGGTCTCCTGGCCCGTCCGTCCCTTGCTCCTTCAATGCGGTGAGACCACGAATCACACAAATGACACGAATCACACAAATGACACGAATCAAAGACCTTCAATTTCGTTATGTTCGAAACATTCTGTTATTTCATATTCGTGTGATTCGTGTGATTCGTGGTCCTTATTCTGATCGTTCTGGTCATCGATCTCGACTCGCTTGCGTCTTTCTACGCTCCACGAAAACAGGGCGTCGAGTCGTCTTGAGTCTCTATGAGAGCGGCACGGACGGGCCAGGAGTTGGCGCCTGCACACTACAACCGATCCAGCGGACTCAACACCCCCGTCGCCCCCAGTTTACTAACATGAGTGTAAATCATCGTCGTGCTGACATCCGCATGCCCCAGCAACTCCTGGATGGTGCGGATATCCTGTCCCGACTCCAGCAGGTGAGTCGCAAAACTATGCCGCAACGTATGAGAACTAGCAGGCTTCGACAGCCCAGCCTTCTTGACGGCCGCCGCCACCATCTTCTGCACCGAGTTCTCATGAATATGATGTCGGCGCAACTGCAGCTCTTCCTCCCCGGAGGCCGCCTCATCCGCCTCCCGAGGCCGCGGTTCGCGACTGAGGTTTTGGGCCGGGAACACATACTGCCAGTTCCAGGACTTCCCCGCGTTCGGATATTTCGCCGCCAGGGCATACGGCAACCACACCCACCCCGCCCCCAGCTGCAGATCCTCGCGATGCAGCCGTCGCACCTCTTCCACCTGTTTGCGTAATCCAGCCACTAGTTTGCGAGGAAACGGCACCGCCCGATCCTTTTCCCCCTTCCCATCCCGTACGATAATCTGGAACCGCTCAAAATCCAGATCCTTCACGCGCAACCGACACACCTCCATCAGCCGCAGCCCGGCCCCGTACATTAATCCCGTCATCAGCCGCCCCGAGCCCTCTGGCACGGCATTCAGCACCCGCCGCACCTCATCGACACTCAGTACCACCGGTAACCGTTCCGGCGGCTTCGCCCGAACGGCATCCAGCTGAATCTCCAGTCGCAGTACTTCTCGATACAGAAACACCAGAGCCGACAGCGCCTGATTCTGAGTACTCGACGCAACCTGCCGTTTCACCGCAAGATACGTCAGAAACTCATTCACCTCAGCCGTCCCCAGCGTACGCGGGTGCCGCCACTGCCCAGTCTGCTCTTTGAAGAAACGCAAAAACTCCGTAATCCACCGGACATACGCCTCTTCCGTGCGAATCGACATGTGCCGTACCCGCAAGAGGTTCCGTACATCAGCCAGCAGTCGTGAGTGACTCGCCATATCGAAATCTACAGAAGGTCGGAATAATAAGAACTACAGAAGCAGCGAATAATGAAATATACAGAAGTCTGCAGACCTCTACCACCCCACCCAGCACCAGGACCAAAAGTGTTGACATAAGGCCTTGTGTACTCTAGTATTGAACCATCCCGTCGAGCTTGTCGCAAGGCGGGTCTGCAGACGTCTTTAGACTTCTTGTTAGGCACAACGTAAATCGAAAGAACTCGGAGGATCCGGTCGCCCTTTTTATCGTTTATTCCCAAGCACTCGTGCAATAAATGCCGCTCCCGCCCCGCATGCGATTGCAAGCGTCACTCCGACGCCGAGAAATAGTGAAAGACCGATGCGCTCGTAACCCTGCAGGAAAGCCATAATCAAGAACACAACCAAGATGACTATACTGGTAACAGCACCTACAGACGACGCGAATGTAATTACCGGTCGTTCAGCCATGATGAATGTTCCCGTAGAAGTCGGTATTGCCCCACCACCTCGATTCTAACGATGGCCTAACACAGGTGGGTTGGAAACTCGCGTAGCCGATCCATGGCCGCAGTGTGAGCGCAGTTCGACTGGCCCCGTGAGTTCGGGTGGTCGGCACAGCGGCGTGCGGAGCCGAGTTCCAACCCGTTGTTCAAGAAGCCCGGCAGACCCAGGCGACTCCGGCACTCTGGCGACTGCCAAAATTCTTCGTCCGGCAGGAGTTTTTCCGCCGCACTTCTCGCAGCGTGTGGTATGGGGAATTGCTGGTGCCCCGCCTCTTCGTGAAGCGATCCCTGGCAGCGGCTGTCGGCTGGCCCCCCACCGCCGGGGTCACTGCGCGGCTCGAACTGGCTGGCGAACTCCGCCCAAACGGGCTCTGCGCTGCCGTCGCACTTCGGCGGAGATCATCGGTGGAAGCGGTCCTCCTCCTGTTGCGACCCGCAGCGCGCACCGCGATCAGGCCGCCCCGCGAAGGACTCGCAGCGCAGCTGGACACAGCAGCGTTCAGGAGGGTCTCGGGCTCGTGAGTCAACTGGTGTCCCTCCACAACGGCTTCACGACCTGCACGAACTCCAGCGGACCACCGCAAGCGGAGCAGACGTGTTCGCCGCGCGCCTGTTTCACCAGCACCGGCGGACTCCACGCACACAGTTCGTAGTCCGGTTCGTCCTCGGCTCGCGCCACCTCGATCGCCGCACGCACCGCGTCGAGCGTCGTCTGCGACGCCCGGCTGTGAAAGCCGTAGTGCCGCACCTTCTGCAGACCGCGCGGCAGCACGTGCTGCAGGAACCGCGCGATGAACACCGGGGCCGGCAGCGTCATGGTCGAGTCCTGAGTGGCCCCCCGCTTGCGGTAGCGGAACGTCACGTGACCGTCGTCCAGCGACACGATCCTGCGGTTCGTGATGGCTGTCCGGTACACATACCGGCTCAGGTACTTCACCGCCGACACGCCATCCCCCACCGGCCGACAGTCCACGATAAACGGCAGCCGGAACAGTTCCGGGGCGACGAGTCCGGCAATCCCCTGCTGCTGCAGGATCCGTTCGAACTCGGCCCGATACAGTTGCGACAAGACCTTGACCGGAGCGGGGTAGCCCAGGTTGCTTTTGCAACCTGGGTTTACAGGAAGCAATTGATCGTCGTTGAGCATCTCTCCAGGGAATTTGGTATCCGGCGGAATGGCTGGTTGCTGTGTAACCTGGGTTTGCTCGAAGTATTTGGGGGATCCGGCCTGCTGCGAGGTCTTCGATCGATAATTGGTGTGGATTGGGACGGGAAACATCGCTGCTGGAAGGGAATTATGACGCCGATCAATTGCTTCTTGTAGACCCAGGTTGCGGAGCAACCTGGGCCACCCAGCGCGGCGAGAATCGACAGCGCCTTGGCCTTGCCGCCGTGGATCGCCTTCATGTACAGCGCATGGCCCAGGACGAAGGTAATCTCGTGCTGCCGGCACAGATCGGCCCGGCAGTATCAGGCAAACAGACGCTCACACGACACGACGAGCCGTTCGCGATAGGGCTCAACCACCTTGAGGAAGCGCCCGGGGTCACACGGCAGGTTGACGTGTTCGCGGGTGAGTCCCCCGTCATCGACGGCACAGACGTGCATTGTTCTGGCATGCAAGTCGACGCCGCAGTAGTATGGATGGGGGTGCTGATAGAATCTCATCAGCGGTCTCCTGTTGGTCAGGGGGTTGAGCCCGTTTACCGGTGAGACCACAATCCCGCCGTCGGATTTGGGGTGTCTAGTCAACTCACTCGCGCGGCACAACGTGGGGTAACCTGGGCGTTAGGCGACACAGGGTGAGCACCTCGCGAAGTGGACTCGTGGTCTTGGAGCCAGACGGCGAGCGGCTCGTCGCGTATCTCGAACGGAGGACACCATGGGACTCTTGACCTTCAGTATCAACGTCACCCTGGACGGCTGCGTCGATCACCAGGAAGGAATCGCCGACGACGAGACACATGCCTTCTTCACCCGCCTCATGAGCGAGAGCGGGGCCATGCTGTGGGGCCGCGTCACCTACGAGATGATGGAGAGCTACTGGCCAGCGGTCGCCCGCGGCGACGCAGAGGCACCGCCGGCGCTGCGCGAGTGGGCGGTCAAGCTGGAGGCCAAGCCGAAGTACGTGGTGTCCTCGACGCGAAGGGACTTCCCGTGGACCAACAGCCACAACATCGTCGGCGACCTGCACAAGGGCGTACAGAAGCTCAAGGACGCGACCCCGGACGGCGTGCTCCTCGGTAGCGGCAAGCTCGCGACCGAGCTGGACCGGCTGGATCTGATCGACGAGTACAAGTTACTCGTCCACCCCAGGATTGCCGGCCACGGCCCGACCCTGTACGAGAGCGGGCTGCCCAGCACGCGACGGCTCGAGTTGATCTCGGCGAAGCCGCTGCGCTGCGGCGCGGTCGCCATGCACTACCGGCGCGCGCGCTGACTCGGGGATGGGTCATGCCGCCTAACAACGCGCTGCACTCGGACGGGCCTCGCGTTGCTCGGCCCGCCGGTGAGCGCGGGCGTTAGGCAGGTCAATTGGATCGACTCACATTGGTAGATCAGCGTGGACATCAAAGCGCTAATTTCTCAACCTGCAACTCCTTCCTTCGTGAGAGGATTACCCGTCTGCTCACTCCTCGGTGTCTTCGTCTGGTTTGTGTCCAACGGTGGAGTTCTCTTTGTCGTATGGCTAAATGATTCCGTCCTTTATAAGAAGCTCGCCGGGAAAACGAGAATGAATCCGCAGTGGCGGCCATCACCCGAGAGTCACTGGTTAAACCTTTCAACCGGCCTCTTCGGATTATCAGTCGCCCTGTTGGCCGCATTCGCCTGGTATGTATACTGTCGGGATGCTCGAGCTGCGGAAACAAAGGCCTAACACAAGTGGTTCAACCCGACGTGGGTAGCCGCCGCAATGATAAGACAACGCTGGAATTGGCCCACGCGGATAAACTTGGACGGTAGGCTGAACTGCGGAAGTCTGTAGTTTGACCAATGACACACTGCGATAGGATGATCAATGCCACAGACACTCTGCGAGCGAGTTGCCTCGCCATTGCTTGAACTCCACCGCAAGACCACTTCCCCAGTCGCGGTCGGCGTGCTCGCTGTGATTGCTTTGTCTATCGTCGGCTACGGGCTCTCGATAGGCAACCCTCATTTCATCTGGTTTGGCGTGCTCCTCACGGTGACGTCCTGGTACGGATTTCTGCTGAGCGGGTGCGAACGATTGCTCGCGGCCAAGGACAGGGAGATCAGCGCGCTGCGCATCGAACAGGCAAATGTGACCTAGCAAGCGGTTCAACCCGACATGTGCCGCGGCCGGCGTTTGCTGTATCATCTCAGCTGTGGTCACACGCAGATTCATCTGGGCGTTAGTCGGCAAACTACAATATGAAAGGCAGTCTCCATGGTTGGTGGACGGCGGGGCCCCCAACGGCCTCATCGGCTCTGGACTTTGTCGCGTGATCGGCTGTGCCTGTCGAGCGGTCCGGGGATCGTTGGGCTGCCGTTTGGTCTCTTGTTTTCCACAACAGGGGGATTAGTCTTATTCTGCGTCTTGTGGGGCAGCCTTGCGGCGATAGGCTTGGTTCGACCTGTCGGGCAGCAGGCCATTCCCGCGGACCAGGCGCTGTGGAAGACGTTACTGGCAGGCGTCATGGTCCTATTCATTGGCGCCGGACACTTGGCCGGGGGGACGCTGCTGCTGCAAACGTTAAGGGCGACAATCGACCGTGCTCGGCACGTTGTCATCGTCCGCTCAGGCTGGTTAGGGCTGCGATGTCAACGGATGCTGCTTTCCGAGTTCCCGGCGGTCTGCGTACTGCCAAGTACACATTTCTTCAGCAATTTCTCCAACGGCAACCCCGACTATGATATTGTCATTACGGGTGAGCATGGGGCACAATTGGTGGTTGGGATCGTGACTCTATCAGAAGACTTGGCGCAACAAGTGGCTGGTGAAGTGCGCGACTTTATTCGATCAACACAGTAGAGACCGAAATTTCATCAGCGGGCCATTTCCTAATATACGGTTCAACCCGACATTGTGCCGCGCGCGGGCTTAATCTCATATTCCACTCGCTCGCGCGGCACAACGAGGGGTAACCCGCGCGTGAGGCGTTGGAGAAGAGGGGACCTGATGAGACTCCGTCGCTTGGCTGAGCTGGTGGGCGTTGCACTCCTGGTGTTGGTTGCGAACGTCGCGGTCAGCATCTTATACATGGTCGTTTACGGCCATGTGATCGACCCCGGCCACCCCGAGCAATACTACCACGACCACATTCAGATCGCCGCACCGTATTGCAGCATCGTCGCTGGCATTCCGCTGATGTTCCTGGCTGGCAGGTGGGTGGGCGGTTGGTGGGAGCGAGAGTTTGCGGTCAAGGCGGCCCTGGTGGTCTGGTTAGTATACGCTCTCATCGACATCACCGCGCTGTTGTTCGCGGGGGTGACTCCGAGAATCGCCGTGCTGTTCGCCGTTTCATTCCTGACTAAGCTGGCGGCGGTCTACTGGGGCGGGTTAGTTGCCGGTCGTCGTGCCTGACGAAACACACCACTTGAATATTCCTAGACGTTGGGCCCAGTCTCACAAGACATCGCAAATGCAGCACACACTGGCCGTTTACACCTCGAAGCCATCGCTTTCCGGCCGCAAACTGGCCGACGTTGCCAAAGCACAGGGCGTACTGCTCCGATACTTGGCACTGGATATTTATATTCCCTCGCTCGACATGCAGGATGCGGCATTGTCGAGTGTCTATGGTGGCGCACGGATCGTAGTGGGCGCGTTTGACTCAGATTCTGAATCGCTAGCTCAATTCGATCAACTCGTTGGTCTGGGCGATCGAAAACCGATTGTCGACATGTTGAGCGCTGGTAAACTCCGATGGTGTGAACTCTATGCGCAGCGGTTCTCTTATGACGCCTGGATTAAACGAGTGCCGCAGGACCGGGCAAAGATTGATGACTCCGTCCCGCCTCATCTGCTGCCGATAGTCAAAACTTCTAAAGTGCGTTACATTGTTGACAATCAAAGCCAAAGCACGTTTTGCAGGCAACTGATGACGCGGCTCACTGATCTCCTGGCGGAGGCGACAGCCGGAGTCGTATCAGACCATCAGCAACCGTCACGGTAGTAGGGCCAGTAGTCACTCGTCGGTCATTGACATAAATACAAAAGGTCCTAACAAACGGTTCAACCAGGGTGTTAGGCGACAATCCAAGTAGAGGACGGAGTATGACACGAGTTCGCGTTGAGGGCTTTACCATCTCGCTCGACGGATACGGAGCTGGCCCAGATCAAGACGTCAACAATCCGCTCGGCGTGGGCGGCACAGATCTGCATCAGTGGCTCTTCCCGACACGCACGTTGCAGCGGGCTCTGTGTGGCAACGATGGTGGCACCACGGGGGTGGACGACGACTTCGCCGCGCGTGGGTTTCAGAATATGGGGGCCTGGATTCTCGGCAGGAATATGTTCGGACCAGTTCGCGGTCCGTGGCCGGACCTGAATTGGAAGGGCTGGTGGGGAGACAATCCGCCGTATCACGTTCCCGTCTTCGTCTTGACTCACCATGCGCGTGCCCCCATCGAGATGGAGAGCAACACGACGTTTCACTTCATCACCGGCGGCATCCACGAGGCGCTCGATCGGGCACGCGCGGCGGCCGGCGGAAAAGATGTGCGGATTGGTGGTGGGGCCAACACCATCCAGCAGTATCTGCGTGAGGGCCTCATTGATGAGCTGCACATTGCGATCTCACCGGTCCTGCTTGGTCGTGGCGAGCGACTCTTCGAAGGGGTTGACTTGCGGGCTTTGGGCTACGAATGCGTGAAATGTGTCGCGTCGGAGAAGGCTACGCATGTTGTGCTGCGGCATCCAGGGCCCACGCACGCCTAGCAATGTATGGCACCGGATTGGCGGTCGCACGCGTTTTCTGAGATTCCAGGTTGTTTGCCGCCGCCCGGTGAACACGGTCGTTGGGCGGTTAGAGCATTTCAATGGCATTGCATAGTATCGGATTAGCATCGATCATTGTTGTCCTGTGTGTGCTTTGCGCTCCGGTAAGGCATGGTGTGACTCGTCCGCTCGTGTTTCAACCGACTCCCGCTATTTCACGGACGCTACCGTTTCGCAAGCAAATGAGCGCTCGCGAATGGGATGAGATGATTGGCGTGTTGTCCATTACGTTGTATGAAGGTCTTCCTCATCAGTTCTATGAATTTGAACTTCTGCGAAGCGAAGCGTCTCGCACGCCAACACTGCAGATGAACGGCTACCCATTCTATCGCGAGACACTGTCGTTGACGGCCAGCGACAAAAGTCAGTTGATGTCAATTCTCGTCGACGGCAACACCTCAACGAAGTATTCGGGCGAAAAGAAATGTGGAGGATTCCATCCTGATTTTGCCGTCAGGCTATCTGTGCAAGAGCTGCAAGTGTTTTTTCAGATCTGTTTTGGGTGCGGAGAAATGAAGGTCTTCGGGGACAAAGAGCGGATCTATGATCTTACAGACAACGGAACGGCGAGACTCAAGAAACTGTTGACTCCGTATCGTAAGAATCGGCCTCACGCGGACGATCCAAGCCGCTGACTGCAGGAATATATCTGAACGTTATCCTTCCCCATCATCAGGGCGGCCAGCATTGGCCGAAGGTGCGATGGTAAAGAAACTGATATCCAAGACGACTTCACAACCCAAGGCCGCGAAGGCCAAAACGACGCCTGCACGCACGACGGGCACGGCCGTAACTCTGGAGGAAACCCTCGGCCAACTTGCGGCGCTGGGCAAGGCGAGTGTGCGGGCTCAAAACGCTAAGGGGAGTGCCTGGGCGAAGGGGGCCGGTGACAATCAGTTCGGTGTCTCACGCGGAGACCTGCGGGACCTGGCCAAGAAGATCAAGACCAATCACGAATTGGCACTGGCCCTGTGGGCGACCGCAAACGTTGATGCCCAGCTTCTGGCGACGCTCTTGATCAAAGTTAATCTGCTGTCGGCCGCTGAGCTGGAGCGCATGGTGAAGTCGATCACTTTTAACTGGGTGGCCGACTGGCTCCACTCCTATGTCGTGAAAGAGCACGCCGACAAAGAGACCCTGCGCCAGAAATGGATGACGTCGAATGACCGCTGGGTGGCTCGCGAGGGTTGGCAACTGACCGCCGGGCGCGTCGCGAAGAGTCCCGCGGGACTCGACCTGGCAGCGTTGCTCGAACGCATCGAGCAGGAGATGGGCTCCGCCGCTCTCGAAGTGCAATGGACGATGAACACGTGCCTGGCGGAAATCGGCATCCACTCGCCCCAACACCGCAAGCGAGCCATCGCGATCGGTGAAAAACTGGGCCTCTATCGCGACTATCCCTGTTCGAAAGGCTGCACGTCGCCATTTGCTCCGATTTGGATCAACGAAATGGTGAGGCGGCAGGGCTGAACGAACGGTGCTGGAACGCGGGACTCGGCGTTGCAGTGGACCGAATACGTGAACTTGAGTTGTGCGACTCGAAGGAGCGGCAATGACACTTATCGTTGATCTTTTTGATCCGGTTGCAGGTGGGTACTCGTATCTGAACGCAATCGAGTGCGACGCCGCCGGTTTCGAATCATACCGCAAGGAACTGTGGGGCTCGCAGTCGCTCGTGAAACGGGGAGCTCGATTCTTCCCCCAACTCAACGACACTGACCTGTTCGTCTATCCTGCCGATTTGTCTGCATTCGCAGCCGAATGCCGCATGATTGAATCCGAATCAGAAGCGATCGCTAAAGAGCTCTGGGGGCGTACATCGGACGGGGCGAATATTCGCGATTATATGAAGCGATTTGTTGACGCCATCACCCTTGCGGAGCAGCGAGGCGCTGGCGTGTGCATCACGTAGTTGACGATCTCATACTAGTCACGACAGATTCTGGAATGTCGTTCGACTTATTGCCTGGAATCAATGAACTTGTCGCAATGCACTAATAGCGGTTCAATTCGACGTGCATAGAGTTATGGGTTTGGTATATCATCTCAACCGGCCTCGTACCGCGAGTAAATCTGGGCGTTAGGCAGAAAGGGGATGCGGCATTCACCCGACTATCGAATCTCAGCTTGATAACCACCGTGCGTGGCTCAGCTCACGGGCTGAATCAGCGTGCCGGTTGGCCCCGTGCTCAGATGTTGAAGATATGGCGACTCTCCGGTTGAAACGGCGGCGCAGATTTCAGGGTGTGGTGGCTCTGCTGCTGTTGAGTCTGGCTTGGGGGTACGTGCGTTTGCCCTATGCCGCTGTTCGCAGTCTCGATTTTTCTGAGACTAAGCCAGTTAGATTTAACCCTCCACTGGAAATCTCGCCGGTTCAGAAATGGTATCTCGGGCTGGCAATCAGGGAATCGCGGGTGCCCGTGGTTCCAAGTGTGTCTGTGAATGTCAGGTGGAATGCTATTCTATTGGCTCGTGTCGAGAGTAATTGTTACGTGGGTCCGCGAGGAGCCGAAGATCGGGACAGTCTTTATCTGTGGGTGCTGGGGGCTTGGTTTCCGATCTACGATTTTAGGCATGGGATTGCCTAATTCCGCTGGTTCGATCCGATATCCGCCAAGTGCCTGACAAGCGCCTTAACCCGAAATTGTGCCACGGGTGAGTTTACAGTGTAATCAATAGCGCTCACGCGGCACGACGTGGGCTAGCTTGTGCATTGGGCGGTTCTTTCGTGTCGAGTCATGAATTTCAACTCGTTCTGCAGTTCCCTGAAAATTGTCCGCTAGAGAGCCTCGACTTCGAGGATGACTTTGCTGACGCTCTTGGGAATCCGCGCGACGATTCGACATATCCACATCAGGTCGATGGAAACTCGTACGGTGCGGGAACCATCAAGGTTTTCATTTATACTCAAGACCCCGAAGCGGCCTTCGTGTTGTGCAAGCCGCTACTCGCATCGCATGGCTTGCTCGCAATGGTCACCGCCGCGTGGTGCCGTTTTACCGATTACCAATATCAGGTAATTTGGCCTGTCGGTTTTGCGGGAGAATTCAAACCGTAACGTCTAACAAGCGATTAGACCCGAAATTGTGCCGCGGGCGGATTTGGTGTGTAATCATGGTCGATCGCGTGGCACAACGCGGGTTACCCTGGACGATAGTTAGCGAGAGTCTCGGATGGGTGAGAAAGGTCGAGCGTTTGCGAAGGGAGGCTGCGGTTGCCTGCTCGTGTTTGCAGGTATTGCTTTCGTCGCGGTCATCGCTGGCGGACGAGCTCACGTCAATCTTGGCGGAGCAGTCTTTCTATTCGTAGTGGGCGGGCTCGTCGGCATCGTGGTACTCGCGATTTACAACCAGGGCAAGCGTGATGCAGATTAACCGACTAGTGGGCGAGGGCCGCGGCTGGGTTGTTGTATCATGTCACCTGTGGGCACAACGCGGTTTAACCTGGGCGTTTGGTTTAGGAGGCCGGGATACGTGGAACTCAACGACTACTCGTCCCGTTTCCTTGAACTAGTGGTTCAACCCGACATTGTGCCGCTGGCGGGATTATTGTGTTATTCAAAGCACTCGCGCAGCACAACGCGGATTAGCCTGGGCGTTAAGCCCATCGAATCGCATTCCTATGGACAACGGACACACACGACCCAGCGCAGCGTTGTTAGCGTTCATGCTGTTTTCGGCGTTCGCAGTTTGTGCCAACTTAGCGACCGCGATCCATGAATTCGGGCACGCTCTGGGGTGCTGGCTGGGAGGTGGGCAGGTCACCGGATTTGTCCTGCGACCGTTCGATTTTTCCTACGTGTCCACGCACATGGAAAACCTGCCTCCCTGGAGCCACATGCTTAAAAGCGGTGGTGGTATCCTGTTCGGGATTCTGTTCGCTGTCCCCTTATTTCCGCTTTCACGCCAATTCGCACGGGGCTCGGTCGGCTGGTTGATTGCATGGATGACCTTCACCCTGGCCTTCGGACTGAACGGCGTTTTACTCCTGCAAAGCGTGGTCACGGGGCACGGCGATCCTGAAGCAGTACTCGTTTATGGCCACCTCGGTTATGGCATCCCACCTGTGGTGATCAAAGTCATATTCGCTTTGGTCGCCATCCCAGTGCTGGCGGTGTTCGGCAGATGCATGTTCCATCTGCTGCGCACCTACGGCCCAGTTCCAGGCGATTCTCAAGCCCGGTGGGTCATCACCGTCGCGGCCGGCTTCTTTCCCTACTTCATA
This sequence comes from Planctomycetaceae bacterium, assembly GCA_021732415.1. GTDB lineage: Bacteria > Planctomycetota > Planctomycetia > Planctomycetales > Planctomycetaceae > JAKFVC01. Next base: position 77,557 of record JAKFVC010000047.1, on the reverse strand, counting down.
CTGATGACGGCTCACACGGCCGTCTTCGGCGACCGCGAGCTGCTGTTTCGTCAGCTGCTTTCCTTCTATGTCCCTTTCATGCTCCTGTTCCTCTCGCTGATTGTGGCCGCCGCGATGTGGGTCTATCGATCTGCAGGACCGACGCGCGAATTGCCGCCGTCCACAATCCAATTATCCGTAGCAAACGCAGTGATATTATTTCTGATAGCCTGTGCCGTGATCGGCATCGAATTAGTGAGCTTGGGGCCCCGCTAGATAATAGGGATATCAGCGAATAGGCCGAACAAGTCAGTCAACCGGAGCGGCGGGTTTATGGAACATCCTACGATATCAGATTGTGATGACCCTCAATGTGTTGCCGCGCCGTTCTGGTTGCGTGATGCCATCAGCGTCCATCAATGCCCATTGTGCAAGTTCAACGTCTACGACTGCAGCGCGAGTCCGTCCCATCCCATGTGGCATCGAATTACGCCACCTGCCGAGAGATCAGCGTCCCCGAACTTCATGGTTGGCGATTGGGTTCGGATTGGCGCGGGTCCTTATGAAGGATTCGTTGCCAAGATCGAGAAAATCAAGGTCTCCGATCAGGTGGCCTGGGTGATCCTGCACTTGATGGGTCGTCATGTGCCTTTTTGGATCGAGTTGCGGAACTTACGCCAGGCGGAATCCGGTGACTAAGTGAAAGTGCATAATAAAATGAGCAGGTGAGCCGGGCGGCGTAGGCCCCGGATTCTGCGGGTTAATTTTGAAACCCTATTTCTGAAACCCAGAGGCACAGAGAACACAGAGAAACGCGGACAGAGATATTCTCAGTGTTCTCTGTGCCTCTGGGTTTCCAAATCTGGATCAAAAAGAATCCGGGGGCTTACGCCGCCCGGCTCACCTGCATCGTAGTTTGTGCGCTCCTGCTTATTAACTTGACTGGCTGGTGGTACTGCCATAGCATCGGCGTCGATGTGCATCAAATCATGCAGAAATGCCATTTCGGTCATCATTACCTCAGCTGCACGGCGCCATGACCACCGCACCCGTCCCTGAATCCCGCGTCTATCGACACTTGAAATGTGGTGGAGACACCATCGTCAATGGGGACGCGTTCGAGTCCATGTCGAATCCGTTTGCGAACATGTCGCGAACGTGGTGCACGACGTGCAACGGATTCTATCGCGTGGCCGAATACGAATGGTCAGACACCGGCGAGAAATTGACTGACTATTATGCGCGGCACGGGACTGGTGCCACTTCATTTCAGCGTTTTGTGTGTTCGAGAAGCGTGGGGATCATTGGAATGATCATCGGCCTGGTCTTGGGGCTGGTCGCTGGTAACTACTTGCTTCTCAATCAGCCGCAGGGCATGCGGTTCCTGTTCACCCTGTTTGGCGGTTTCGTCGGAGTCCTGATTGTTGTCATGTCCCAAGCGGAACTCCAGAAGCTCATCGCACGACGTGTTTGCGGTGTCCGCGATACTCGCCTGCTGACATGAATTTCCTTGGAAGATTAACGCCCAACCGGGGCGTTTCACTTAACCTGTAGTCGCGGGCAATTCAAAGTGTTGGCGGTTAGTTCACACCTGGGAATTAGGTCAATCACCTCAATGCTCCATTCATTCCGCATTGTCTTTCAAATCGCCGCGACGTGAGGGATGCCGATGAGCTTCGATCTGTTCCTGGTGACATTTCATGACGGTGGCAAGGCCACGGCTGACAGTGCGGCAGCACGTGCGGTGCTGGAACGCACGGCGTACAGTCACCAACCGGAGTTCAATGCGTACGACATCAGTTTTGAGGACGGGTCACACGTCGAGATGTACGCCAGCGGCCTGCATGGTGGCAGCGAGTCGTTTGACGGCGGAATGTTTGCGATCCGCGGGATGAGCGCCTCCATCGGGACGTTCATTTTCGAATTTTCGCGAGCAGCGGGCTGCGTCATCTTTCCCGCGATGGACCCGCCTTGTGTCCTGCTTCCGCGCGAGGACTTGGCCTCCCACCTGCCAGCCGACTTGAGTAGTGATTTTCAGCGAGTCCCATTGGCCAACGGCGGTGAACTGTTGGCCGCTTTGAATGGCGGTTACGATTCATGGCTGAGGTTCCGGGACCAAGTTCTTCGCTCGCACGGCGACGGCTCGCCGGACGAACACACCGACTTCGCCGACGACTGAACTGTGCCCTCGCCTCAAGTTCGCTGGCCGGTGACCGCAACCAGCATGAATGCGTCACAAATGGTTTAACTCGACATTGTCCCGCGGTCATGATGGAAGGACAATCGATGTCGCTCGCGTGGTACAAACCAGGTTGGACAGGGAATTCAGCGACGGAGGTAACGCAATGCAGGGTCTGCGACGTTGTTCAAATATTTTGGTCATACTCTGCGGGGTCGTCTTTGTGCTCGCCGGTTGTGGCGACAACAAGAATCCCGACAGCCGCGGCGCCTCGATCCTCGGGCAGTATGCGATGGCTGTGAACGACGCCGTGCCGGGTCTGCATGACTTTAGTGTCGTCGGGGGGACGCGGAACAACGAATTTGTCTATATCGCCTGGTTTGATTCCGCGACCTCGGCATCCACCACCACGGGCCCGACAACGTATGAGGCACGCACCCCAGCGGCCGACATCAAGCTGGTCTGCACAACCGAAAACGGCGAGACGGGCGTCGTGTCCATTGCCGGCAAGGATTACCAGTTGGCCGACGGCGCCTTTTTCCTGGTCTCAAGTCACGGAGGGTCGGTCCGAGTTCAGCAGGAACAACGTGACTTGTCGAAGATTCCGACCGGCGGAGAAGCGCTTCACAATTTCGCGATGGCGGATCCGACGATCAAAGAGTTCTATGCGGACAAAGCTACGGAAAAATCGCCCTGAGTTGGCTAAGTAGGAGCGGAGAAATCACTATGCAGGCGAGCCGGGCGGCTTACGCCGCCCGGCTCGCCTGATTTCTGGTGGAATTGGCGCTTTCAATTGATTGTGCGTCGCAAACAACCATCCGGCTCAAGCCGGACGCTCGCCTGGTTGAGTCCTTCGGACTCAAGTCACGTCGACCGCCAGCGGTTCATGTCGGTCCAGAAGTCGCGGCCTTTCTTGGCGGCTGCCTTCGCCCATTGAGTGCGAAGTTGCATCACGACCATGGATCTGGCTTGCAGTTCGTAGACTGCATCGGGTTGCTGGCGCGGATAGCTGCGTGCCGTGCGGGCTGTGTCGATGATGGGTTGCCAGCATTCCTGGATTTGGGTGGCTGGCAACTTGAATGGCAATGAGTTGTGGTGCGCGTTGAGCAGGATCAGCAGCGTCGTCCCTTCAATGGCTCGGCCGCGCTCGTCGACTTCGTCGGTCATCTGACCGTCTAATCGGAAACCCAGGCATCTCACGAACCCGGCATTCCAGGCGGCGTCTGTCATTTCCTGACCGTCAGGTCCCATCCAGGCAATGTCCTTCACCGAGGCCCCGCGAATCTGGCGGCCCTGGAAGAATTTCCGCCGCTGAACCACGGGATTTTCTCGCCAGATCTGGATGACTCGGCAGACGAATTCGAAGAATTCCTGGTCTTCCGCGTTGAGATTCCAATCGAGCCAACTGAGTTCATTGTCCTGGCAATACGCGTTGTTGTTGCCGTGTTGGGTATGGCTGAGTTCATCCCCGGCCAGCAGCATCGGCACACCTTGCGACAGCATCAATGTCGTGATGAAGTTCCGCTTCTGCTGGCTGCGAAGCTGGTTGACGGCGGCGTTATCGGTGACCCCTTCGGCCCCGCAATTCCAACTATCGTTTTTGCTCTCACCGTCGCGATTGCCTTCGCCGTTCGCCAGATTGTGCTTGTCGTTGTAGCTGACCAGATCCGCCAAGGTGAAACCGTCATGACACGTCACAAAGTTGATGCTCGCGTATGGCCGGCGACCACTGCGTGAATAGAGATCGCTGCTGCCGCACAGACGGGTCGCCATCTCGGCCACGCCGTGTCCGTCGCCGCGCCAGAATCTGCGGATCGTGTCGCGATACTGGCCGTTCCATTCGGTCCACAGGACGGGGAAATTGCCCACCTGATAGCCGCCGATTCCCAGATCCCACGGCTCGGCAATCAGCTTCACCTGCGACAAGACCGGGTCCTGGTGAATGATGTCGAAGAACGCTCCCAGCTTGTCGACGTCATACAGTTCACGAGCCAGCGCACTGCAGAGATCAAACCGGAAACCATCGACGTGCATCTCCTGCACCCAGTAGCGCAGGCTGTCCATGATCAGTTGGAGGACTCGCGGACAGCGCATGTTGAGCGTGTTGCCGCAGCCGGTGAAATCCATGTAATACCGCGGGTTATCGGCCATCAACCGGTAATAGTTGGCATTGTCGAAACCGCGCAGCGATAACGTCGGCCCGAGGTGATTGCCTTCGGCAGTGTGGTTGTAGACCACGTCCAGGATGACTTCGATCCCCGCTTCGTGCAGCGTGCGGACCATCCGCTGGAACTCGCGCACGCCGTCTTGAGGGTTCTTGGCGGCGACGTAGCGGCTGTCGGGCGAGAAGTACGACAGGGTGTTGTAGCCCCAATAGTTCTTGAGTCCCTTCTCTTCGAGAAACCGGTCGTCGGCATGATGATGCACGGGCATCAATTCGACGGCCGTGATGCCCAGCTTCAAGAGGTGACGGAGGGCCTCGTCCGAGACGACACCCGCATAAGTCCCTTGGAGTGCTTTCGGAACTCCGGGATGACGTTTGGTGAATCCGCGAACGTGCATTTCGTAGATCAACGTCTTGTGCCACGGAGTCCGCAGCGGTCGATCACTGCCCCAGTTGAATGACGTATCGATCACGACGCCCAGCGGCGCCTCGCTGGCGTTGTCGCGTGAATCGTACGACAAGTCCGCGCGCGGGTCTCCGATCTGATAACCGAACATGGCATCAGACCACACCACGTCACGTCCAATTGCCTTGGCGTACGGATCCAGCAGCACCTTGTTCGCATTGAAGCGATGTCCGGCCGACGGGTTATACGGTCCGTGGACTCGGTAACCGTAGACCTGACCCGGTTCCACGTCGGGAAAATAACCGTGCCACACGATGTCGGTCTGCTCGGGAAGCGCAATGCGCCGCGTTTCCACACTCAGATCTGCAGAATCAAACAGGCAGAGTTCAACTTTACTCGCATGTTCGGAAAAGACGGCGAAATTAACACCCGACCCATCCCACGTTGCACCCAAGGGATAGGGTCGACCTGGCCACACCCGCATGTATTGCTCCATTCGTTGTTTCGCGCAACAGTGATTCTAAGGGATTGGCGGCGGTTGGCAAAGCGGATGACGGAAGATCCCCGCCAATCTCCCATCTCTCTCACTTGAATGCCTAACGAATCCTGAATCCTGTATTTCATCGTCTATTGGCTGAGTGAAGACATGTTTTTGAGCCACGAATGATCCGAATAACACGAATTTGCAAGAATTGGACCGCCTTGTTTGATGAACGGCTGTTGTCCAGAGCCCACTTCCTCAGAGTTGAGATTCGTGTCATTTGTGTTATTCGTGGTTCACACACTCAAGGGCAGCGGGATGATTTGTGAGCCGTTATAAATTCTTTTTGCCCGCTTTCTCTCCGAGCCGCTGCCAAGATCACGACTAAAGAGCCCACCGTTCCAGCAAATTTCGCGTGTCGTTTTTCTCAAGGGTATTGAGGCATGGGTTTTCAGGCGAAATTCCAGTTGCTATCCTGATGCTTTGCCGACGAAGCAGACGAGTAATCTACGGGGTTTGTTGACACTTTTTGGGCAGACTCCTAAAATACGACTAAATTAGTCGGATATTACTTTTCCGGCTGCGAAGAGACTGCCGATGAAATTGTCACGGAAATCGGATTATGCCTTACGAGCCCTGCTCACGCTGGGCGATCGCTATGGGGAAGGTCCGGTCTCAATTCGGGAATTGGCAGAGAAAAACGACGTGCCGCAGCGCTTTCTCGAGCAGATTATGCTCGACATGAAAAAGCTCGGCTGGGTGTCGAGTGTCGCGGGGCGAATTGGAGGTTTTCAACTCGCCAAGCGGCCGGAAGAAATCACGATGGGGCAGGTGGTTCGCCACTTTGACGGCGTTCTGGCTCCGATTGCGTGCGTTTCATCGACCCACTACGAGAGCTGCAGTCAGGAATCACACTGCCGTTTTCGTCGCGTGTTGCTGGAGATTCGTAACTACACCTCGAAGTTGATGGATCAAGCCACGCTGGCGAAAGTGATGCGGGGTGCTCCGGTGGCCAGAGAAGAAGTTTTCTCGAATTTTGTCTTCGCTGACGGGATCTAAAAGTGATCGTTTTTCGTTTTTTTTGCAAATAAATATCACCAAGGGCCTGCTAGATTGTTGGCCTGCAAAACGGCGGGTTGTAGCGGAATCTCGTGAGAGTTCCGCGGGAGTCTGCCGACACTCGGGCGGAACTCTGACGAGATTCCGCTACAGCCAAAGGATTTTGAAGCGATGTTCATTTCTGAGCGGCGGAAGTTCATTTTCGGAGCCCTGGTCAGTGCCGGTCTGATCGCAGTTGGTACCCAATGGGGTTGTGCCCCCGCTGCGCCGACGGCGAACGGAGTTGGCGGTACCGCAGCGAGGCAGGGCAAGACCGTCGAGTTGCTGAATGTGTCGTACGATCCGACTCGCGAATTGTGGACCGATCTGAATGCCGCGTTCAGCGAGCAGTATCAGAAAGATGCTGGCGTCACCGTTAAGATCAAGCCGTCACATGGCAGTTCGGGAACTCAGGCACAGTCCATTTTGAATGGTAATGCGGCCGACGTCGCGACCCTCTCTATCTGGTCCGATACCGAACAACTGCATAAGGGCGGGTTGTTGAAAGATGGTTGGGAAGATCGATTGCCGAACCGATCGTTGCCGTACACTTCCACGGTGGTGATGGTCGTTCGCAAGGGAAATCCCAAGGGCATCAAGGAATGGGCGGACCTCGTTGAGAAAGACGGAGTCGAGATCGTCACTCCCAACCCCAAAACATCTGGTAACGGCAAACTCAGCCTGCTGGCGGCGTGGGGCAGCGTGATTCTGGGTGGCGGTTCGGAAGAAGACGCCACGAAGTTCATTACGAAGCTCTATCAGCGGGTGCCAAAACTTGACACGGGCGCTCGGGGGGCCACCACGACGTTCTCGCAGAAAGGAGTGGGCGACGTCCATCTGACGATGGAAAGCGAAGCCTACCTGGAAGTGGAGGAAGCCAAGGGCCAACTGGAGATCGTTTATCCTTCAATCAGCATCCTCCACGAACCGCATGTGGCTGTCGTCGATCAAGTCGTCGACAAGAAGGGGACTCGGGACGTTGCCGAAGCCTACTTGAAATCGCTCTATACCCCGGCCGGTCAAGAGATCATTGCCAAGCACCACTTCCGTCCGACGGACCCCGAAATCCTGGCCAAGCACAAAAGCGATTTCCAGGAGATCAAGCTGTTCGCCTTGACCGAAGTCGTCAAGGGGGGCTGGGCCGAGGCCCAGACGAAATTCTTCGCCGATCAAGCCTTGTTCGATCAGATCGTGAAGCCATCGAACAAGACTGGGAAGTAGTGAATTCCCCATTTGAGCAGGCGCGAAGAGATTGCGACACCCGGAACTCCGCGCAATGCGGACAGGGCGTCGAGAAGAATGTCGTTGGCCAGTTCCAGGTTGTCCGCCCCAGAGTCGGGGGACCCGTTCGAGTTCCATTGCTGATTATCGGCCGTGGTCTGTTTTCAGGTGGGAGTTCTAGTTCATGTCGTCGAACCGCCGGATTTTGCCGGGCTTCCGTCTCAGCTTGGGGGTCGCCATCACGTACCTGAGCGTGATGCTGGTGGTTCCGCTGGTTGTGTGCTTGATGGAAGTGAGCAAGTTAACCCCCGCGCAGTTTCTCAATGCGGTCTGGACTGAACGGACCCGGTCGGCGTATTACGTCACGCTGACGACCTCGTTCTACGCGGCTGTGATCGACGTCGTGCTCGGTTTGCTGCTGGCGTGGGTGCTGGTCCGCTACGAGTTCCCCTTCAAACGCTTCTTCGATTCCCTCGTCGATCTGCCATTTGCTTTGCCCACTGCTGTGGCCGGACTGGTCTATTCCAGCCTGTATGTGGCCAATGGCTGGTATGGCCGAATTCTGGTTCCGATGGGTATCAAGGTGGATAACACCAACTTGGGAATCGTTGTCGTGCTGGTCTTTATCGGGTTGCCGTTCGTCGTCCGGACGTTGCAGCCCGTGCTGGAAAGCATGGATGCCGATGTGGAAGAAGCCGCTGCCTCCATGGGGGCCAATCGGTCCCAGATTTTCTGGCGCGTGCTGCTCCCCCCCTTGGCTCCGGCAATGTGGACGGGATTCTCACTCACGTTCGCCCGGGCTCTGGGGGAATTTGGTTCGGTCATCTTTATCGCGGCCAACAAGCAATATGAGTCGGAAATTGTTCCCGTGCTGATTGTCTCGCGGATCGACGAACCAGCGCTGACCGAAGCCACCGCGGTGGCGATGGTCATGCTGTTGATGTCATTCTGCCTGCTGATGGCGATTAATTACTTAGAATGGCGGAGTGCTCGCTATGCACACTAGCCGCGCGGTCGGACACAAACCGGGGACTACGGGCCATGGCTCGCACACGGAACCCGCATGGGTTCGGTGGTTGTTGATCTCCTGCGCCATTGCCGTGATTTCGATCCTGGTGATTATCCCGGTCGTCAACGTCTTCTATCAGGCCTTGGCCAATGGCTTCGACACCTATCGCCATCAACTTCTGGATGACGCAGAAACGCGGCACGCCATCTGGCTGACACTGACTGTGGTCCCCGTGGCAGTCGTGCTGAATACAATTTTTGGCGTGGCGGTGGCGTGGGCGGTGACTCGCTTTCAATTTCCAGGTCGCACGATCCTGATCGCTTTCATTGACCTGCCATTCGCCATCTCGCCAGTCGTGGTGGGGCTGATGATCATGTTGATGTTCGGACGATTGGGAATCTGGGGCCCGACGCTCGAACACTGGGGAATTAAGATCGTCTTCGCGTATCCGGGACTGGTGCTGGCCACAACGTTCGTCACCCTGCCGTTTGTCGCCCGGGAATTGATTCCTGTGATGGAAGCCCTGGGAGCAGACGAAGAAACCGCAGCGGTCAGCCTGGGGGCGAATGGCTGGCAAATGTTCTGGCGGATCACACTGCCCAACATTCGGCTGGGTTTGCTGTACGGTGTCATCCTCTGCAATGCACGCGCCATGGGTGAGTTCGGTGCGGTACGCGTGGTCTCCGGGGGGATCTCGGGCGAGACCGATACGATGCCGCTGCGAGTCGAGAAACTCTTTCAGGAATACGAACTGCCGGAATCGTTTGCGGTCGCGTCGGTGTTGACCTTACTGGCGCTGGTTACTTTGATTGCGAAGACCCTTCTGGAACATCAGACTCAGCAACAGCTGGCCAGGGCCGACGACGAACAGGCCGAGACCTAAATAGCCTTGCGTGAAGTTGGGACAAGGCTCGTGCCACTGTTTCATGACCGTACTCGGTCATTAAGCAGTGCTCCCCAAGCGATCAGATGCAAATCCGCGAATCACACCTGAAGACAGCACTGCTTAGCGACTGAGTACAGTCGCGAAACAGTGGCACGAGACTGGGTTAGTCCCAGGATCATGCAAGGTTATTTAGATCTCAATACCGATTCGCAATGGACAATAGAGTCTGGCGGATGAGGGCCGAGAACAACGATTTGTGCAGACGGATAAAACTATGAGTATCTCAATTGAGCACGTCAGCAAGCACTTTGGCAAGTTCCAGGCGCTGACTGACATTAACCTGGAAGTCGGCAGTGGCGAACTCGTCGCGCTGCTCGGCCCATCGGGATCAGGCAAGACGACCTTGCTGCGCATCATTGCCGGATTGGAAACGGCCAATGCAGGAGTCGTGCGCTACCAGGATCTGGACATGACTCACAGCCGTCCGCAAGAACGGCAAATCGGTTTCGTCTTCCAGCACTACGCCCTCTTCCGCCATATGACGGTGTTCGAAAACGTGGCCTTCGGCATGCGGATTCGGAAGACTCCCAATGTGGAAGTCGCCAAGCGGGTGAAAGAGCTGCTGCATCTGGTACGGTTGGAAGGTCTCGAGAAACGTTATCCGGCCCAATTGTCCGGCGGTCAGCGTCAACGTGTGGCCCTGGCCCGGGCTCTGGGAGTCCAGCCGCGTGTGCTGTTGCTGGATGAACCCTTCGGTGCTCTCGATGCCAAAGTTCGTGCGGAACTGCGGCAATGGCTACGGCAATTGCATGATCAAATGCATGTGACCACGATCTTCGTCACGCACGACCAGGAAGAAGCGTTTGAAGTCGCCGATAAGGTCGTCGTGATGCAGGGGGGCAAGATTGAGCAGCTCGGCACTCCGCAAGAAGTGTTCGATCATCCGGCCAACGCGTTCGTGATGGATTTCCTCGGCAATGTGAACGTCTTTCACGGCCGGATGCAGTCGGGCAAGGTGCATCTGCCGGGCTTTGAAATGGCCTATCCCGAGTACGACCATGATGTCGCCCAGACCGCGACGGCGTATGTCCGGCCTCATGAAGTTGATCTGGATCGCGTGGCGCCCAACGGGGCTGCGATGCAGGTCAAGGTCCTGCAGGTTCATCCGGCCGGATCGGTGGCCAAAGTCCGCGTCCAGTCAGAAGAATTCGGCATGGCTCTCAACATCGAATTGAGCCTGGACCGGTATTCGGAACTGAGACCCAAGCAGGGCGAGTTCCTGTTTGCATCACCGCGCAAGGTCCGCGTCTTCAAACCGGCCGATGATTACGTGATCTGAGTTCCCGCAACACTTTCGCGGACTGACGCGAGATCACAAATTCGCCCATATCCCGGAGGGATTAAAGAGGGTAGCCGGTGGTTGAGCGCAGCGACACCACCGGTTTGTCGCATTTTGTGTTTTCGACCCTGGAGGGGTCGCAGATCAACGGCTCTGCGCCCCTCCAGGGTCGGAATTCCTGCGTTTGGCTCTCCGGTGGTGTCGCTGCGCTCAACCACCGGCGACTCTCTGCGACCCCTCCGGGGTCAAAGACGGACACATCTCAACCCCCAATCAAATCGATGATTTGGATGAGAGAGTTCGTCGCATGATCTTGTTAGGCTCGGCTGATTGGTGAACTCGTTGGCGATTGGCGACGGACATGGCTGCCTGTGCTTCGCATACCGTGCGGCCATTGTGTCTCGGCGGCACGTCGTGTACCCTGCCGAAACTCTTTGTTGATAGCTATTTGCTGCCATCGCCGTCGGAAAGGCCGTGATGTCGTCTTCTGAAAATCCTGGTTCTTTGAATTCTCTTCCGAAACCTGCCCCGCCCCCTCCGGCAATCGGCCGGCCTCCGGTGGGATTCTTCGTCGTGGCAGTGCTCCTCTTGGTGGCTTTGTTTTTCGGCGGTTTCTTCGATCCCGCAGTCGTCGAAGTTCCTTACAGCTTCCTCCGGCAGGAGTTGGTGAAGGATAATGTCGTTGAAGTCAGTTTTGTGGGCCAGACCGTCTCGGGTGAATGGAAAACCGTCCCGGAAAATCCTGATACCAAATCGAAGACCAAACTCGCGAAGAAGTTTTACACAGTGCTGCCCGACGTCGAGGACAAGCGGCTGCTGGAGTTGCTCGATGCACGGAAGGTGAAGTACCAGGCGACGAGCACCGAGTGGAACCCGTTAGCACTCGCCTTAATCTATCTGATCCTGCCCATCATGCTGATGGCCGGGGTCGTCTGGTTCATGTTGAAACGCTCCAACGATCCTCTCAGCGGATCGGGAATGTTTGGCAGCTTTGGCCGCAGTCCGGCGCGACGCTTTGAGTCGTCGTCGAGCAACAAGACCTACGCCGACGTCGCCGGCATGGACAACGCCAAACGCGAACTGCAGGAAGTGGTGGAGTTCCTCAAGGATCCCTCCCATTTCCAGCGCCTCGGGGCGAGCATCCCGAAGGGCGTGCTGTTGATGGGCCCCCCGGGCACCGGCAAGACACTGCTCGCCAGGGCAACCGCGGGTGAAGCGGGCGTTACATTCTATTCCATTAACGGTTCTGAGTTCATCCAGCTCTTCGTCGGCGTCGGTGCGAGCCGCGTCCGCGATTTGTTCCGCACGGCCAAGGAAAACGCCCCGTGCGTGATCTTCATTGACGAAATTGATGCCGTGGGCCGTATGCGCGGTGCCGGCTATGGCGGCGGCAACGACGAACGCGAACAGACGCTGAATCAGATCCTCAGCGAGATGGACGGCTTCCTGCAGACCGACGCCGTGATCGTCCTGGCCGCGACCAATCGTCCCGATGTGCTTGACCCCGCCTTGCTGCGGCCGGGCCGCTTTGACCGCCACGTGACGGTTGATCGTCCCACCAAGGATGGACGTCGCGACATTTTGAAGGTGCACGTCAAAAAAATCCCGCTCGCTGACAACGTGAAACTGGACGAAATTGCGGCCAGCACGATTGGTTTCTCGGGTGCCGATTTGCGGAATCTCGTCAACGAGGCCGCCATCAATGCCACCCGGCTGAATAAGGACTGCGTCGACGAGGACGACTTCGAGTCGGCTCGCGATAAAGTCATCATGGGTCCCAAGCGAGAAGAAATCCTCAACGAGCGTGAACGCGAAATGACGGCCTACCACGAAGCGGGCCATGCGTTGCTGGCCTGGCGGCTGTCGGAAGTCGATATCGTCCGCAAGGTGACGATTATTCCGCGTGGGCGAGCTCTCGGTGTTACGCAATTGATGCCGGTTGAGGAAAACTACAGCATTGGAGAGCGCCGATTGCATTCACAATTGGCGTTTACGATGGGTGGACGTGCGGCAGAGAAGCTTGTGTTTGATGAATTCACCGCGGGCGCCGAGAACGATCTGCAGCAGGCCACCAGTCTGGCTCGCCGCATGGTCGGTCACTGGGGAATGAGCGACGCTATCGGGCCGGTCGCCTTCCGCCAGCAGGAAGAGAACCCCTTCATGGGTAAAGAGTTACACGAAAGCCGCGAGTTCAGCGAGGAAACCGCTCGCATCATCGACCAGGAAGTGCAAAAGTTCCTGATGCGGGCTCAGGACAAGGCGATGGAAGTCCTGACGGCGAATCGTCCGCAACTCGACCAGTTGGCGCACGAGCTGTTGAAGAAGGAAAGCTTGGGCCAGGAAGAAATGACCGTCATCCTGGGCCCGCCCGTCGCCAAGCCGTACGTCAAGCCGCTGCCCGGGGAGTTGAAGTAATCGCCTATCTCGCCTAGATTTACCCGTGGCCGACTCGCAGAGTCGCGTAGCCTGACTCTCCGAGTCGGGTCCTGTAGCCTGACTCTCCAGAGTCGGGCGATCTGCAGACGGGGAAAAAGCACCCGACTCTCCGAGTCAGGCTACAGAAGAAGTACCCGACTCAGAGAGTCGGGCTACGGCGGAGGGCGACTCTGCAGTCTGGGAGAGAGAAGGTCAATCTCCGCCATGGGAAGTGTCGATTTCGTTGACACGCAACTGTGTGCCACCAATAAGATCCGACCTCTGGCTCATTCAGCGACTCTCTTGGTCAGACTTGAGAGTCACCAAGAATAACGACGAAGCCGACTTTGCATGGCGGCTTTCACCAAGGATTTGAATTCACATGGCTAGTTCGCAGCGTTTGCAGGGCATCTTCACTCCCAACATGGTTCCGCTCGATAACCGCGGAAACATCAATGAAGAGGAACTCCGCAAATATACCGATTGGTTGATCGAGCGTGGCGTCCACGGCCTCTATCCCAACGGTTCCACCGGGGAATTCCTGCGATTCACTCCCGAAGAACGTCGCCGGATCATCGAGATCATGGTCGACCAGACTCGCGGGCGAGTCCCCGTTCTGGCCGGTGCGGCTGAAGCCAATACTCGCGAAACCATTAAGGCCTGTGAGTATTACCATGGCCTGGGCGCCCGGGCCGTCGCCATTGTCGCGCCGTTCTACTACAAACTCAGCCCGGCGTCGGTCTATGCCTATTTCAAAGAGATCGGCGACAACACACCGATCGACGTGACGCTCTACAACATCCCGTTGTTTGCCAGCCCGATTGACGTCCCCACGGTCCAGCGACTGGCTGAAGAATGCCCCAAAGTCGTGGCGATCAAGGATTCGTCGGGAGACATTCCTCACATGATCCGTATGATCAAGGCGGTCCGCCCGAATCGCCCCGAATTCAGCTTCTTGACCGGCTGGGACGCGGCCCTGATGCCATTACTGCTCATCGGTTGCGACGGCGGCACGAATGCCACGTCGGGCGTTGTCCCGGAAGTCACGCGAAAACTTTACGACCTGACAATCGCCGGCAAACTCGACGAAGCCCTCAAGGTCCAATACGACCTCGTGACGCTGTTCGACACGATGATCTATTCGGCCGAATTCCCCGAAGGTTTTCGCGCCGCCGCCGAGATCCGCGGATTCCGGATGGGCACCGGCCGCCAGCCCCTCTCGGAAGGGCAACAACGCGACCTGTCGGCCCTCCGCAACACGCTGCAGTGCCTGCTGGCCGAGCACGGATTCGCGTCGGAACCTCTGGGCGGCTGCCCGGTGAAGGGTGACGAGAAGTTCGATTCCAAGGAAGTCAGCGCGATTGTGCAGAATGTGCTCGCGGAATTGAAACGCCGCGGATTAGGCAACTGAGAACGATTTTGCCAAGGAAGACGGACAATCCTGTCCGTCTCGCAATGCGCGGAACAGGACTGTCCCGTCTGCAAAACTGCGGCACGAACTCCGGGATGCCTTGTAAATCGGCCCCGATTCGCCCACTATCTCTCTTGTCGCGGACTTCTGATCTCGAGGCCAGATTCGCCGATCGCGGTCAATTTTCCAACAATTGACGTGCCGGCGTCGTAAAGCCTGCTGTCGGAGATTCTGTCGACCACGAACAAACTGTCGTTGTTCGCCAGAACTTACTCAACACCAAGAGCTTAGCTCTTCGAATCACAGTTGCCAGCATACCGAACATTAGCAGGAGCCGGGCGTCGCGATGGCTTTGGACACACAATTCATCTACAAAGAACTGTTGACCTCGACCGCCGCACTGGGAATTCTGTGCGTGATTCTGCCGATTGTCGTGATTCGGTTGATCTGGAGTTTCACCGGATCTCCGTCGCGCGTGATTGCCCGTGCGACGACGACCGAAGCTGTCCGTCAGCCGGTCTTCATCCTGATGATCGTGCTGGGAATTGTGGTCAATCTGCTGAATGCCTACATCCCGTTCTTCACGCTCGGTGAGGACGTGAAGATGCTCAAG
Source organism: Planctomycetaceae bacterium (assembly GCA_021732415.1). Taxonomy (GTDB): domain Bacteria; phylum Planctomycetota; class Planctomycetia; order Planctomycetales; family Planctomycetaceae; genus JAKFVC01. The sequence goes on along the minus strand of JAKFVC010000047.1, from coordinate 62,356 downwards.
GATTGCGGTCTGGCGACATTGCTGATTTCCGGTTTGATTTTGGCCGTCTGGACCGCCAGTACCAGCATCGCCGACGAAATCGAAGGCAAAACGGCGATGACGTTGCTGTCCAAGCCGATCAATCGCCGCCAGTTCATTTTTGGCAAGTACATCGGTATCGTCCAAGCGGTCCTGCTGATGTACCTGCCGACTGCGCTGTGGTTCTTGTTCTGCATCTACGTCAAAGTGCCGTACGACGGTAAAGAAGGTGGCAAGACTGACATTACCGGGATGGAATGCTGGTCGACGATGGTGCAGACAATTCCCGGTATCGTCCTGATCATCTTCGAAGTCTGCGCCATGACGGCTGTCAGCGTGGCCATTTCGACGCGGCTGCCTATGGTGGTGAACATGGTCTCGTGCCTGGCGATTTTCGTTATCGGCCACTTGACCCCGGCGATGGTCGATTCGGGGGCACTGGGCGGTAAACTGGAACTCGTCGAGTTCATGGCGCGTCTGTTCGCGACGATCCTGCCTGATCTCGAAGCCTACAACATCCAGGCGGCAATCGCGACCGGTGCCGATGTCCCGCCGAACTACTTGCTCTTGGCACTGCTTTACACCGTCTGCTACTCCGGGATGGCGATTCTGCTGGCCTTCATCATGTTCGAAGACCGCGACCTGGCCTGACCCCCTGTGATGTGGTGCCGTCATTGGCGGACGCGTGCATTGGAAACTGTCGAGTCTCCTCTCAGCCCGAGTGCCTGCGTTCATTCGCCAGTGGAGGGCCAAGGACGGGGTTGCCCTAAGGTCAATTTGTATTCGTCTTCCGCGGCCAGCACCTCGGGCATCCAGCGGATACGATTGATCCATTCCAGCGCGAACGGGTCAATCTGCTTGGTCGGAGTGTGCCGCATTCTCCATCTGGCAATGACGAGCATCGCAATCACAAACACGGACGCGATAGTCGCATCCGCATAGCGCGCGATCAGGTACAACGCAAAGCAGAATATTGCGACTCCCATAATTCGATTCAACAGTCCGTTCAGCTTGGCCTCGGATTTTGCGGATTCAAAGAGCGAATGGCAGTTGGTGCAGAGTAGTAGTGGAAAACTGGTCAACTGCCACAACTCTTCCGCGGCACCCATGTGAAGTGCCAGCCCTCCTGAAATCGTCGGACGCACGCCACCGTTGTTGTGGACGTGCCGTTCGACCATCGCGCCGAACAGGATTGGGATCTGCTGGCTGGCATGCGCTGTACTGCAGACGTGGCAGTGCCCGTCGAACGGAGCCGCACCCTCAGCTAAAGCCTGCTGGAGTTTTTCAATCGGCCGGAGATACGGATACTTGTCCCCAGACAGTTCTTTTAGCTTGGCCGAACCAGGCACGGGAACGATGGATCGACAGGCCGGACAAGTTTTTGTCGTGCCAGCGTCGAAGAGTTCAACCCGTATTTCGCTTCCGCAGTCACACGGCACAAAATATTCTTCACTCATGACTCATCGATTTCGGGCTCAGTGCGGAGTGCCCGGTTGTATGTAAACGTTAGATTCAATCGCGATAGCCAGCCGTGCAACGAACTCTTGGGGGCGTCTCTCGATTGTCCTGTCCTTCACTCCACAGGAGTGACAGCCAATAGAAAGTGTTGGCCGATCTGTCGAAAGCGAGCGAAGGTGCGTGAGCAAGGCAACGCGACCTAACCTGCCAGCACTCCATCCAGCGACTGGTAACTCATCTCCATTCCATCCGTCATACCGGTCGACATCGCCGCATCGCGATCTGCCTTCGAAGCATACTTGATCGAGGTCGCCACGTTCGTGATTCCGTTGGTCTCGTTGAACGTGACCGTGATAATCGACGGTTCACCTCCCATCGATCCAAAGTCGCAGTCGCCCGGGTCGTAGATCTGCGTATGCACGATCTTCGAATGCAACGCGACCTCCAGCATCTCTCCCGTGAACCCAAACTCCTGGCCGTTCTCGTCTCGCCAGCGCCAGCGATACTTCCCACCCACATGAGTCGCCATCTCGCACACCGGCATCGACCATCCGGGCATGGCCGTTAGCCAACGACGCATCAACGCCGGTTCCGTATACGCCTGCCACACCAGATTCACCGGCGCATCAAAGCTCCGCTTAACTAGTACTTCTCGATCTGACGGAGTGCTCACTTCAGCAGGTTTCATTTGTTTGGCTCCTCTTTCTGTGCTTGCTTCAACTCGGCGAGTAACGCGTCGAGTCGCTGGTAGTTGCCTTCCCAAATCTCTTGCAATTTCTCCAGCCAATCCGTGACCGCTTTCAACTGCTCCGTCTCCAGCTTGCAGGGCCGCAACTGGGCGACTCGACTACGCGAAATCAGCCCCGCCGATTCCAACACCTTCAGGTGCGAGGAGATCGTAGGTTGCGTCAACGAGAAGAGGCTGACCAAGTCGGATACGGATGCCTCGCCGCGAGCCAGGTGCACCACGATTCCACGTCGAGTGGGGTCGGCAAGAGCGGCAAATGCTTGGTCCAGTCGGTTCATCCACATAGATTATCGTCTATATAGATTGTCGTCAATATACGAATTCCGACTTCGCTGGAAATTAGAGCGCATTAACCCTAACGTGTGCGGGGCAAAGGAACGCCGCGACGTGAGCCCCCCTTACTTGGGTGACATAGGACAGGCAAGAAGCCTATCCTGCGAAACGCCAATGCCCCGGTTTCTCAGTAGGAGAAACCGGGGCATTTTGTTTCATTGACCATCTATAGGCGACTAAGCATCGCCCAGATCACTGATCGTGGCTGTCGCCGAAGCAACTGCCACTTCGGTCAGGCCAGCTTCGGCCATGCTGAGGTGCGACAGACCTTCTACGAAACCCTTCAGGTGCTCGCTGCGCGTGTGGTGCTGCAGTTTGCGAAGGGCCTTCGATTCGATCTGACGGATACGTTCGCGGGTGACCTTGAAGATACGGCCGGTTTCTTCCAGCGTGTAGCTGTAACCGTCGCCCAGGCCGTATCGCAAACGGATGATTTCGCGTTCGCGATAGGTCAGGCTGCGGAGCACGTGCTCGATCTTGTCCTTGAGCAACTTGTGCATCGCGGTATCAGCCGGGCTGCCTTCGTTGTCGTCTTCGAGGAAGTCGCCAAAGCTGCTGTCTTCGCTCTCACCGACGGGCGTATCCAGGCTGACCGGATGCCGCCACGTCTTCATGATGCGTTCGGTTTCCTCGACGCTCAGGCCGACGGCTTCGGCCAGCTCTTCCAGGGTCGGCTCACGGCCGGTTTCCTGGCGAATGGCTTCGCTGCGGGTCTTCAAGGCCGAGATGCTCTGGAACATGTGAACCGGGATGCGGATCGTGCGGGCATGATCGGCGACGGCTCGTGTGATGGCCTGACGAATCCACCAGGTGGCATACGTCGAGAACTTATAACCGCGGCGGTATTCGTACTTCTCAACACCACGCATCAAACCCGCGTTTCCTTCCTGGATCAGGTCCAGGAAGCTGAGACCACGGTTGCGATACTTCTTGGCGATTGAGACCACCAACCGCAGGTTACCGCCCGACAAGCGTTGCTTGCCCTTGGTCCAGACAGCCATGCGGCGCTGGATTTCCTTGACGCGAGCTCGCATCGTGGCGGGAGTTTCGCAGGTCAGATCAATCAAGTCCTGCAGTTCGCGCTTGAGGCAGGCAGCCTCTTCGGTGCGATGCTGGCGATTCTTCTGCGAGATCAGGCTCTCGAGCTCATCCATCCGTCGCGAGATCTGCTCCAGCCGCTTGCCAACCGGCAGCAAACGCTGGGTTCGCAAACTGAGCTCTTCGCACAGGGTCGCGGCCTTGCGGCGGCGAATACGCAAGCGTTCTTGAGCCGCCTTCTTGTCAGCCAGCACCGTGGCCGGATTCTGCGTGATCTTGAAGTCTTCGGCGTTCTCGGACAGCAAGTGGTCGAGAGTCTTCAGATTGTGCGGCATGCGGCCGAGAATCTGTTCCTTCTTGACGTTCTCGGTATCCGAGGTCCGCAAGGTGCGTTCGAACGGCAACTCGCCGGCCCGCACCTTCTTCATCGTTTCGACAGTGACCTTCATCGAGAGGTCACTTTCCATGATCATCCGACGCAACCGCTTGCGAGCAACTTCAATCTCCTTGGCCAGGTAGATTTCCTTGTCGCGAGTCAGCAGAGGAATATCCCCCATCTGGCTCAGGTACATGCGAATCGGATCACGCGATAGAACAGCGGTGGGCTGATCACCGAGCTTCCCCGCGGTCATATTGAGCGGGTTATCTTCAGGGATATCGGGGATATCGTCGTGTTGACCGTCCGCAACCTTGTAGTCGTCGTCGGTGGTCGTATCGATCAGGGTCAAGTTGGCTTCTTCGAGAGCCAGGACCAGTTCATCAACGATGGTGGGTTCGCCACCTTCATCGGGGAGATAATCATCAACCTGGTGGAAGGTGAGAAATCCACCTTGAGTCTTACCAGTATTCAGTAGCGTTTGCAGTTTGGCCTCGTAACGTGGCACGATGCACTCCTTGTCGAATTTAGCGGGTTCGCACATCCGTGTACTCAGTGCCCTGACGCAGGGCGGGGACCGTGATGGAAACGGTCGGAATCAACACCAATTTTGCCAGGGGCCGCAGGCGATTCCGGGTCGAGGATCGGCGGGCGGCGGAGCGTGATGTCGTGCGTCCCACAAGGGTGACGCGAAGTTCCGGTTTACCATGGCAAATGGGGTCGATTGTCTCATGTCCAAGGGAGCCTGAAGCCGAAAAAAGAGGTAACAAAATCTGTTGTCCGCGATTGAGCTGTAAATTGCGTTGAAACAGGGCGTTTTGGCAATTTAAGTGGCGAAAAATCGGGCGGCTAAGTTTTCGCAGATCCCTTCACCTGATCTGCGACCGCGTTCAGTGCGGCACCCAGCCCTACGTCAAATACAATACACACATCTCAATAGACGAAAACTTGCAGCGATGAGTTCGCCTGATCCCGGACTCGTCCCGTTCTTTGTTAAACGAGCAACTCGAGTCTGATCACCCTGTAATTCGTGGCGTTGTGCATATTCACGTTGCTATAGACATCACACACATTGCGAACTCATTGGTCAAGGGTCGAAAACCACGAGTTTCGGATGTCTCTTCAACGTTTCCCCCGGCGAAGTATTTTCGCCCGGCGGGACTGCCCAAAATCATTCGCCATCACTAGGGACAAGCGGGTCAAGAAGTTCGCTTTCGACAGCTTCCTTTCTCTCAATTGCGAGTTCGTACGCCCTTACCCTTTTCAGTATACGCCTCGCGCCGCCGAGTTACCACTCAAAAAATTGGGTTTCCCAGACTGGTCAGGAAATTTCCATCCGGCGAGTTCTGATCGAGGGCCGAGATGTAACTCGACTGTCTGCAAAGCGTTGGGCAAGAGGCGAAATGCGAACATTCGCTTCATATTGCCCACTTGCCCCAGTGGGACGGGTCTCCAGGCCCGTCCGTCCCCAACTCGACGAAGAATGAGCTGGAGCGTCTCTCGAAGCTAAGAAATCTCGCCAGGAACGCGTGGCTAATCGCTTATCGAATGCGATCAAGACATTTTTTGACCACGAATCACTCGAATGACACGAATTGGGTTAACAGATTGCGAATCGTCCGCGGCCGTTTTTAGGAATTAATTCGTGTTATTGGCGTGATTCGTGGTCCAAACTCTCTGTCCGTTTCCACCGAAGCAGAATCGAAAATCAGCGGACGGACGGGACTGGAGACCCGTCCCACGATGCTATGGCGTCGTCGGCACGCTCGCCGGTTCTCTGACGACAGGCGGCAGGAAGACTTCCCGCTGATACCCCATCGGTGGTCCTGGCCGGACGTAAACCTTCTGCCCGGATTTCTCCACGACGTACCCGGTACGGCTCTGGATGGCCTTTAAGGCTTCATCCGCCGTGGCGTTTTGCAGGCTCATTTCCACATCCCCTTCGACATTGATCGTCAGGACAAGGTTCAAATTCGCCTTCTGCGTGAGGAGATCCAGCAGTTCGCGGACGCCGCCTTGATGAGATTCAATCGAAAAGCGTTTCTCGCCATCCGTTCCCGGTCTCTCTTCTCGCACAACCGGCGACGGTGCGGTCTCTGGCGTCCGGTCTTTCGGGTTGAGTCGCTGGATATAGGGTTCAGTCCTTCCCAAGCGATCGGGTTTGGCCTTCAGATCACGCAAACTCGCTTCGATTTCGTCCAGTTTTCCCTGGAGTTTCTGCTGCTGCAAGAGTTGCGCGGACTCCAGCCACGATTGGTGCGAGAGCCGCTGCTTTTCCTGCTCGGCGGTCAACTTTTGCAGTTGCTCCTGCAGTACATCCAGCCGGCTGGTGAGGCGTGTCGTGTCGGGCTTTTGCTCTTCCCCGGCAACTGATTTGGGAGCGGTCGGGACCGCAGGCTTCACCACGAGCGCGTCACTCGGCATGGGAATGTCAGGCGTTGTTTCCACCTTGGTCGCGGTGGATTTGGCCGCAGAAGCAGACTCTTTCGGACTGGGATCCTTCAAGGCCACTTCGAAATCTTCGTGAGTGGCCATTTCCTCCGGAGGAGGCTCAAGAAGCTCGGCGTCTGGCACTTGAGTGTCAGTTTCAAATCCGTCTTCGAGCGCGGCCCGTGGCAGGGGAGGCAACGAGGGAAGTTCTTTCGTCGAATCCTGGTTTTCAGCAGCTCCCGAGAGGGGCACTGGGACCCGTTCGCGTGGGACAACGGTGCGTTGGAAACGCCTGCCGGGTGTCGAGCGAACTTCAGCCGGGGCATCCAGCCGAGTGGTCGGCTCCACTTGGGCAAATTGCAGTGGATCCGTTGGCGAGTCTGGCCCAGTCGAGGGCAGCGTCTGATCATTCAGCGATCGGAAAGCAACCAGGACTTCCGGGGCAATTCCCTTGGCGGTCACCACCCACGCGAGACACACCGCTACCAGCAACCCCATACAGAGCGTGCGAGTCGCGATGCGAAACAAACTTTTCATCGTTGCCATCCTGGCAGTATTTTTCATCGTCGATCTGAGCGAACAGTGTCCTGTTGAGCTTGCTGGATCAACTCCACTGTCGGTGTCTCTGCGTTTTCCAATTGGGCTGGATTGCCGGTAACACGTTGGGAACGGGCCAGATTCCGGTGCCAGACAAATGCCCAACACCCACAGCCAATCAGAAAGACGACCAGCAGTCCCGCCAATTTTTTGAAGTTCGTGCGATCCTCATCAGCAAGCTGTTCTGTGTCAGCCGGCAGAAGCACTTCGTGGATCCCTTAAAAAAACCCGCGTTACCCGTATGACGTGCAGCCCTCTGGAGTCGCAACTCGACACCATTCCATCGATTTATCGGCAGTTTGCTGCCCTCAATATCGGCATTTTCGGAAAACTCCGCCAAAACGACCTAAATTATTACTGTGCATCCCAATTTGAATCACATAAGTCCCATGAATTCGAGGGGAGTCATGAAAGAAAATCATTCCATCATCAAACGACAAACGGCCGGACAGGCGTGTCGCCCGTCCGGCCGTTTGAACTATGAAAAAGGTGCGGCAAGGTCCCCTCGAAGCTCCCAGCTCGCCTTGCCGCACCCACGTTTGCGTTCACGTAACGTGCGTTGCTGCAGCACGTTGTAGCGATCGAATGGTGTTGGTCGTCAGTTGTCTCTGACACCTAAACTTAGGTCAGCAATCCGAATTGTCAAAATCCCAAGAAGTAATTTGCGAAGAATTTTCCGGCCCATGAATTCCGGCATCCTGAATCATCTTCCCGGCTAAGGTTTTAATGTCTTTAAATAGGCCCAGATCGCCTCGTACTGGCGTTCGGCGTCACCAGCCAAAATCCCCTTGGCTGCGGTCGTCTTCCCGTCGATAGCGAACACGGGCATTCGCGAATTGGGATCATATCGCGGTGGATTCAGCGACAGTCGGGGAAAGAACTCGGGATTCATGCGATCGGTAATCACCGAGAAATTGATCCCCACCGAGATCAACGTCGCCCGATCTCCCGCCGGTTGCTCCTGTCCAACTCCATGACATTGCCGGCAATCCAAGCCCTGCCCCTTGAGCGTCAACTGGCGACCCAGTTCGACTTGCTCCGGCGCCGTGGCGGGCGATGTTGTGGCAGTATCAAACCGAACCCCGTGTTCTCGAGCCAGCCCCTCCGCCAGACGATTGTCCGGGAAGGACGGCATCCGAGCCTTCAACCAAGGACGCGATTGATACGCTAGTTTCCCATGCAACAGGCGATCGATCCAATCGGTTCGCAGTTTCTCTCCCGCCCACGTGAGCTGCGGCAGCGCCTCGGGGGGCAGTCCTTGACCTTCCTCAGACAAGATTTCGGCGAGCGGACTGTTGATGCCATCGCGGCTGTGACAGCCCTGGCAATTCAGTCGTTTGACCATTCGCTGGGGCTGTTCGATATCAAATTGGGGACGCGCTCTGGAGGCCACTTTTTCCAAATAGCGGTTCAGGGCTGTACGATTCTCATCAGATAACGAATATCGCGGATGAACTGCCTCCACCGGAGCTTCGACGGCCAGGCAACCGGTCGATTGCGTCTTGCCCCAAACCGGAGAAAGTTTGGTCGTTGGTCGCTTGTCGTCGGCCTTTATCAGGTGGCAATTCTGACAACCTTTTGATTCGAAAATTTGCTGTCCACGTTTCGCGTCACCACGAAGAGTCTCGCTCGGTGCCGAAATCTTGCCGGTGGACATCGAACGCACATACGTTTCCAGAGCTCGCGCTTCCGGCTCGGTCAAACGAAAATCTGGCATGCGGATCTGGGGTGAGTGTCGCCGCGGATTTCGCAAGAACTCGGCCATCTGGCCCGATCGAAACTTCGCACCCACGTAGTGCAGCGACACTCGATGAAAGGCATCCGTGCTCTCCGGCGGCGTAAAGCGGTGGCAGCCCATACAACCTTGGGATTCATAGATCTGCAGCCCGATATCAGTATCGTCGGTGGCAGCGGACGATGGACTTGGCTCTGCGGCGGGACTTCCCGATACCAGAAATGCCGTTAGATCGGCGATGGCCTGTTTGTCACTCGATAGATCTTGGCCATGAAAGAGCTGCGGCATGACCGCAGCGGTACGAAGTTGATGCGGCCGTTGAATCCACGCCGCAATCCAATCCGCGTTCAGACGTTCGCCAAGCTGATCTAAAACCGGCGCCGACATCCCCAGTTCAGACTGTTCGGCAGCTTCACGTTTCCCTTCGGGTGACCCATGACAATTCGCGCAACCGTGTTCCCGAAATAGGTCTTTCCCAGAGTAATAGAGCTGGGAGTCCACCAATTTCGCATCATCGTGTCGGTGAAACAGCAACTGCGGCGGGACAGCTTCCCACGGCGAATTGACCGATTTCCATAGCAAACGGACGTCGATTTCCGAGTTCCGCTCGTCAAAATACAAGCTGAGAGGTTGGTACCCTCGTCGCAGGATCATGGGCGTGTTGAGGGCGATATCATCTGCCCCAATCTTCAGGCCCGCCTTGCCGCGCGTTTCGATCCGAAATTGATACTCGCCCTTCTGCGGTACCTTGAGGTAACCAGTCCAGGTGGCCCCCAGCGGTGCGTCTCGCCCGAGGGCCGTCTCCACTGTTGAACGCGGCAGGTAATACGCGGCCAGCCGTGTTACCCCATGTCCGGCATGCTGAGAGGGCGCCGCGGCATTCACTAGCGTGTGGATCTTCATCACGAGGCCCGGCCGCAGCGATTGCTCGACGGCCAGCGGCAACTGGCCCGGACGAGCCTTCCTGGTCAGCGGCTCGGGTTGAGGCTCAAGGCCGAGTTTGTGCAGCGTGGCGTTGAATGTTTGCTGGATCGGTCTACCGGTCTTGGATGCCAAGGTGTAGTTGATGCTGACCTGCATGGCCGGCTTCAAATCGGGCATTTCCAGAAAGACTGACTTACCATCCGGCAGCAATGTCGACGAGACGACTTCGACTTCATCATGCCCGACCTGACCGGGGTTTGAGACCTTCATTTCCGGAGAGCCGTAATTGCCGCTCCACAGATAGTTCCATTCTTCAACGCCAAAATTATCAGGATCCACCGCTTCGTTAGGATCGAGCGGCTCCGTAAATGTCAAAGTCACCCCATTGGACTTGGTCTGCAACTTCACCGGAAAATCGACTGGTCGACCCGTGTAGCGCACCCGTTGCAGGCATCCATCCTGGACCGCACTGGAGACCCAACCTTTCAATCCCGCGACATACAATTGACCATCCTGTGGCCGAAAACGACCACGCATCACTCCCGAATCAAACAGCAACGGAAACTGCACCGTGCCGCCCTGAACTCCCTTTTCGAGTTCCTCCCGCACCGTCAAAAACATCCGGCAGGTACCAAACGAGAAGTGCAGTAACTGTCCCTGCAACGGCCCCCAGCGGTGACTCGTTACCCAAGATTGTCCGCCGCTGGAATTGTCCTGCAGGCGAGGGATCCAGCAGATGGGCGGATCGTATTCCGTCGGCGCGACTTTGCGATGATGGGCCTGCATTGCTCCATAAAAACCACCCTGTCGCACCTGAAAAATCGCCGAGCCCGGAGTCCAATTGCCCTCTTGAGGTGCCACCGTGATCGTGTCTTCTGGTCCAATCGACAGTCCATTCGCATTGCGAAATCCGGTCGCGAAGACTTCTAGCGTGTGCCCGTCCGGCGTCACCCGCAACAGGCAGCCGTCGTGCTCTGTCTGGCTCCCGCTGTCACCGCGCAAGTAATAGAAATTGCCTTGAGAATCGGTCTCCAGACAGGTCGCATATTCGTGAGCATTCGCGGTCGCCTGACCATCATTGTTGAAGTTTTCATAGAAGTCGGCCTCGCCGTCGTGATTGCGATCGTGCAACGTTGTGATCTGATCTCGCCCCAGGACATAGACCAGTTCCTCCGCTTCGCGTTTCACGATCTTCAATCCGAGCGGCTGAAAGAGACCAGTCGCGAATCGTCGCCAGGTGATCCGGTCCAACTGGTCATCAATGCCACTCACCAGCCACACATCCCCGTGAGCCGTGCAGACCGCCGCGTCGCCATTCGCGAAGAAGTCCAGGCCGCTGGTAAACATCAAGGCCTGATAGCGATTCTCAAATGGGATCGTCAGCGTGTCGATGACATAGGGATCTTGTTTGTCCGAGATGACGCCCTTGGTCACGAGTGGTTCGCCCCAGCGAAGTGTTCCCGGTTGCGACATCGCGGCCAGATCCAGGCACTCGGGCGAAGCATTCAGTAATGGCTCAAGTGCCGCGGACTGTGAGTCCGAATTCCAAACTGCGAGCTTGATTCGCACCGCTTTGGTGCGCGGTGGAATCACCAGGATCGTCGGCTTCTCCGGCGCCGATTCGAGCGTCGCTCCGAAAGTCGGTCCAATCAGACGAGCTCGAGATTTGCCATCTGATACCAACAGTCGCAGTTCTTGCGAGCCCGCCGCAATCTCCCATTCTCGAGTGAAGATTGTCGCGTCACCAGACGTCTCCGCCCACGGCGATTCGAGCACTCGCGCTGAGCCCACCGTGTATCGCAGAACGACTCGATTGTCGTGTAGAGACAACCCTTCGTAGTGAGCCACGTCGCGCGGCAACGGACCGAAGGGTTTTATACGCGTATCCTCAAACTTGCCGGTGCTCGTGCAACCCGGTTGGCGAGGCGACGCGAATTGAATTGCCCCCTGAATCGCGGGCGGCGAGATCAACCCAAAGCGAGACGGGCTGAACTGCAGAAAGCCACCCGTCCAGCCGCAACTGACCCGGAGCAACTCGGTGTCGTAACAGATGCTGGCCTGCCCTTTGTCACCAAGCTTGATAGCGAGCCCCTTCAGCGTGGGGCCACCGGGATGGGCCAGTGTGCCGCTGAAGAACGGGCCGGTATCCATCAGCCGCCAGCGGTCGTCTCGCGAATCATCCTCGGTCCATTTGAACCCCACGGCTTCCGTTCCAAAGTGATCTTCGCCTTGCTGAGCTGGCGGTCCTTTTTTTTTACAGAGTCCAACTCCGCGACGGCGGGCGACTTCAATTTCGAACTATCCGGAAACTTTTTTTCTGCATCCAGCTCATCAAAATGCCACAGTCCGATGGTTGTGTCATCCGCCTCGAATGGTGCGGTCGGCAGGGACTTGATTTCGCGAATCGAGTTCGAAATTCGGACTTCATCGACCAATCCATTACAGCCAATCTCACGAGCCACCAGGCTGCCGATGGCCAAATCGCCGGCGACCGAATTGCCGTCGTTGAATTTCACTGCTTGATCGGCGACCTGCATTCCATCGGCAAATAACCTGATGCGAGTCTTCTCCACAATCATGGCGACATGATGCCATTTGTCGTCACAGAGATTGGTCTTCGACCGCACATGATCCGGAGCCATCCCCGGCAGATAGGCTGTCAATTCTCCCGAGGCCGGCATCGTAAAAATCTCCCAATGCGTAGCAGAAGACTTGAGCTCATTGGCGACGAGGATGTTATACGACGAGGCATTTTTCAGACGAACCCAGCACTCGACGGTGATCGGGAACTGCCGAAAGTCCGCCCGCCCTTTCACAAACGCCCCGCCGCTGACGGCGTTCAAGCCTTTGCCAAACTTGCCCTCACTGAGAGGCATCGGATTCTTCACCGGAATTGGTCCAGCACCCGGGGTAGGCGCCGTGAGGCCCGCCGCCTTCAGCGATGACGCCGGAGACCACGAGCTACCGTCTCGAAACAAATAGTTCTCGGTCAGCGATACTGGCGGATCAAAACTCAGAGGAGGCAGATTCGCCGCCCAAGCCGCACCGCGACGCATCACCAAACCGGCTTTACGAACGGAGACATCTGCATGTCCGAGAACCGTCTGAAAGATTCGCCCCTTACCATATTCATAGACCCACGCCATCGGCTCGGCTTGCTTGGTCACCTTGGAAGTGGCCGTCAGCAACGGGATGATCGGCAGCGTCCCTTGCTGGCGGAAATAGAGTTCGTCCTCGGTTTCAAACGGTGGCAATCCCTGCGTGATTTCGTGCTTGTCTCCCGCCGCAGTCGTTTCGACTTGGAACTTTCCATAAGCATCGTGACCACTCAGACCGGGGGTATGGTCCCATATGCGGCGTACGATCTGTGTTCTGAACTCTGGCCAGTCAGATTCCTTATTTGGAATCGTGTTCGTGAACGCACCATTTGCAAAATGGACGATCATGAGGCCCCCGCCCGCTCGCAGGTAATTCATGAAATTCTGCTTGGCGGCATCGGTTAAACCGGCTCGATCCCAGTTGCTGTAGTTGAAGACGATCAACCCGTAGCGACTCAAGTTTTCCTGGGCCAGATCGTTCGGCTGTTCGGTCACTTCGACCTGAATGCGGGGATCCTGTTCAAGGACGGGAATCAACGCCGCGGTCACCTTCCGCCAATCGTGTGCCGGGTGGTTATAGCCGGTCACGATCAAAGCCTTTGTTGGTTCTGGCAGGCTGGATTCGACGCCTCCTTCTGGCACGTCGACTTTGGCCGTCCAGACGATCGCGTTGAGCACCGTGCGACGAAAATCAGGCAACCACCAATTGGAGTAAAAGTGCCCGCCGGTGAAGCCGAAGCCACGTCCGCCGTCCTGGCGTTCGACAGCCCAACCCACCGTCTGATCGACCTTTGCACCAGGCGGACGAGTGACAATGATCGGCTTGACGCGGGCGTCTTGTTCGCGGAATCGCAGGTTGAAATAGAACTCTTCACGTAGCGTAAAAGGCTTCACGCCGCGCGATATCGGGTGCTCCGGAGTTCCTAGACTGACTGGTCCCTCCCAAGTCTGAATGGCCGAGAACCATTTGTTGGCGGCTGGTCCCTTTTCATAGTCGAAGTACCCGCCGACCCATTCGGTGATCTGATTGTGGACGCGGCTGGGGTTGAAGGTCGTCCAGTGGAATTGAACGTATCCGCACCCGCGAGCCATCTGTTTGGCCAACTTATTGAAACGGTCGCCGACGTACAGTGGGTGATCGGTCTCGCGATGATCTCCGCCGTCGGAAATCATGACAATCGTGTCGGCATCCTCCAGAGTCCGCTCGTCCTCAGGCCAGCCTTTGAAGTGGGCCTCGGTCTTAATCCCTTTGACATTCGGGCACGTGTCGAGCAGATGCTTCAACAGGATGACGTTTTTTTCGTACTCATGCGCGTGCTTGGGATGCCCGGTAATCGGCCCGGCAATCAGCACGATCTTCCGAACAGGAGGCTCGGCGGAGTTTGTCTGAGTACACCAGCCCAACAGGCCGGCGACGACAACGCAGAGGGTGCCGAGCCTGGGGAAGCGACGATGATTCATGGAGTATCTCGATTTTGAGCGGCGAGTCAGATTCTCACGTCGGCCAGCCTACCAATGATTTGCCCGATTGAGCAAGCATGTCTCGCCTGACTCTCTGAGTCGGAAGTTTTAATGGCAAGAAGCACCCGACTCGGAGAGTAGGGCTACAGGTTCGGCAGGAGCCTCACTCCTTCACAATCTTCAATACGCGATCATTGGCGCTATCCACGATATACAGCTCGTTCGCCGGACCAATTGTGACGCCGTGCGGTTGAAAGAGTTCCACCTGAGCGGGCGGGCCTCCAACTCCTACAAAACCCTTCTTGCCTGTTCCGGCAATCTTGACGATGCGGTCCTCTTTGGGGAGATAACGCCGCACCGCATGATTTTCGGTGTCGGCAATAATCACGCTGCCATCCCGATCGAGACACAAATGCTTGGGGCCGTTCAACGTGGCTGCTCGCCCGGGACCATCGTCGCCTGTGTGCCCTGCTTTACCAGTACCGACGACGGTCCGAATCTTGCCGTCAGGATCCACAATTCGCAGGGCGTGACCGCTACGCTCCAGAATGTAGATTCGGCCTTCCACATCTGCCGTGACGGCTCGTGGATCGATGAGGGGTGACTCAGCAGCAACCGCACCATCCGCAGGAGCACCCTTCTGCCCATTGCCGGCAACCGTCGTGACGACGCGCGTGGCCAGGTCGATCGCTCGGATCCGGCGATTGTCCAAATCGGCCAGCACGAGTCGCTTGTGGTCCGGTGTGAGGGTCACGCAATAAATGCCGCCGAATACGGCCTTTTCTGCGGGGCCACCATCGCCCGCGAACCCCTTTTCTCCGGTCCCCGCGAAATTCGTGACAATGCCGGTTTTCGGATCATATTTGCGAATGCGTTGATTCCAGGTGTCGGCCAGATAGACAACTCCGTCAGGACCAACGGCCAGATTGTGCATCCCATTGAATTCCGCCTTTAACCCAGGACCGCCGTCTCCACCTTTGCCGAGCTGCCCCGTTCCCGCGACTTGATGCAACAACCCCTTTTCCAGCTTGAAGACACGTTGGCCGCTGAGTTCCATGATGTACCCCACGCCCTGGCGATCAAAATCAATGCCAAACGGAGACTTCAATTTGGTCTTTTCCGCCGCAATTCCCGCGGGCGGTTCAGTCCCTCCGGCGACGAGGACAATCTGCTCTCCAGCACTGACAGAACCCGCGAAGAAGACGACACCCAGAACAATCATCCAACGGCTGTGCGACATGAAACAGACCTTTCGCGGCAGAGACGATACACGGTTCAACGCATGGCGGTTATCATCCTATAGGTAGGGCGAGCTCGCAACCAACGAGCCATCGCCCATGCTGAGCGTGATGGGAGGGCGAGGGCCCCAGAGGGTACCCCGCCGAGCCTAAAGCGACCGCAGGTCGGCGTCCGCCGGAGGCATAGTTCGATGCCTCCGGCGGTCGCCGAGCTAAAGCTCGTGTTCGGCTCGGCGGGGTACCCTCTGGGTCCCTCGCCCTCCCATCAATGATAATTACGGATTCAAAACATCGCAGTTTGACACGAAGTAAGTTCGCCTTATGGCCAGTTCCCCCTATAAAAAACCTTCCGGCTCGAAGCCGGCCGCGAAGCCGCTGGGAAATCACCAGACGTCCTGGATCTGGGGCCGGCATCTCGTGCATGAAACGTTGCAGTCGCGTGCCTGGCCGATTCTGGAGCTCTGGCTGGCGGATGATTTGCCCGAATCCGATGTCGCCACAATACGTCAACTCGCCGATGCCGCCGCTGTCTCTGTGCATCAGGCCGCTCGGCATACGCTGGTGTCGCGCTGTCGCGGTGAGGATCACCAGGGCTTCGCCGCGCGGATGGCCGAATTCCCCTATCAGGCGGCGGAGACCGTGTTGGCCAAGGCGGCTCGCTGGCCGTTGACGGTGGCACTGGATCGGATTCAAGACCCCTTCAATTTTGGAGCCATGCTCCGTTCGGCCGAGATTTTTGATGCCGCGGGGATCCTCATCGGAACTCGCGAGCAATGTGGAGTGACCAGCCAGGTGGCGCGGAGTTCGGTGGGAGCCGTCAATCGTTTGCCCATTGCCCGGGTGCCCGATCTGGCCGCTTTCCTGGAATCTGTGCCCTCCACCACGGCGATTGTCTCGGCCAGCGAAAAGGCCTCGACGACCATCAGCGACTTTGATTTCTGCCAGCCGACTCTACTGGTGATCGGCAACGAAGGCCGAGGAATCAGCGACGAAGTGGCCCGCTATTGTCGAGCCTCGGTGCGCATTCCGCAGCAAGGAACGCTCAATTCCTTGAATGCGGCGGCGGCTTTGGCGATCATTTGCTACGAAGCGCGTCGCCAACAGCAAGTGCGGGAACGAAGTTCCCCGTAGCCCGACTCTCTGAGTCGGGTATTCCGTACTCGGAGGCTCCCGACTCAGAGAGTCGGGCTACGGACTTCCGCCACCGCCTACGAAGATATTTTTCCTGAGGATCTGAGATGTTTTGGAACCGATTGACTTGGGTACTGATTTGCCTCGTGGCGTGGAGTTCGGCGGGCGAGCAGGCGGCGTACGCGCAACGTCAGAAACGCAATGCGGGTCCCGAGAAAGTCCCCGCGAATTCCAAGCTGAAGCCGGAAGCGGATCCCGGTCCGAATGGCGGGCCGGAAGTTCTCGACCCGCTGTTCCCGCGGCCCGAAAATCCCGCTTCACCGCTGGAAAATATCGTGCGGCAAGCTCAGTCTGCCTATCAACAACAGCAGTATGAGCAAGTGATTGATTTGACGTCTCAGGTCCTGAATTCGAATCCGCGACACTCGGTGGCCCGCTACTATCGAGCAAGTGCCTTGATCGATTTAGGGCGCCGTGAGGCTTCCGCGCCAAAGGTTCGATCGGGGATCGCCGATGCGAGAGAAGCATTGGGGATCGCCGGTAAACAGCATCTGATTTTCCACATCCCGTATTTTTACGGGCTCACCTCGCTGGCCGAGTTGGAAAACAAGCCAGCCCATGCTCAACTGGCCATCAGCATCGCGACTCCGTTGGCCACGAAATTCGATCTCCCGGCGAATGTGCGGCCGCTGGTTTACTACCAGCGGGCCCTGGCCAAGATGCTGCTGAAAGACTATCTCGGAGCGGCCGCGGACTATGGCGAAGCGGTCAAGCTGGATCCGCAATTTCAAACGGCCCACTTCGGCCGCGCCGAGGCGTTCCTGAAGGCGGGGGATCCTGGCAAGGCACGAGCCAGTTTCGATCAGGCTGTGGCCGAGCTTCCCGATGATCCGTTGGTCTTCAATAACCGCGGCACCTTCAATGTCCAACAGGGGCGAGTTGACGCGGCGATCGCTGACTTCACACAGGCCCTGGAATTGAACCCGAACTTCTACATGGCGGCGCTGAATCGGGGTTTCGCCCGCACGCAGAAGCTGGAATGGTTCGAAGCGGAAAATGATTATGCACTCTCGTTAGAGAGTTATCCGAAAAATGCTTTAGCGCAACGCTTACTGGGAACTGCCCGGGTCGCGCAAGGCAAGCTGGCACCGGCGGGTGAAGCCTTCACCCAGGCCATCACGCTGGCTCCCAATGATGCGGATAACTATGCCGGACGCGGGTTTGCTCGGTACTTCGCGAAGGACTATGCAGGCGCGACGGCCGACTTCACCAAGGCCCGTCAATTGCAGCCAACCGCGGCGTTGTATGCATTGTGGAAGTACACAGCTCAGTCCAAAACAAACCAGGCTGAAGCAGCGAAAACCGAATTGGAAACATTCTTGAAATCTCTGCCGGCCACTCCGAACTGGCATGCAACGTTATCCCAATACATGCTGGGCACAATCGACGACGAGGCGTTGATCAAGGCCGCGAATGCGTCGGTGGACGTCACGGCAAAAGCCCAATGGCTGTGTGAGGCCCATTATTTCCAAGGCGTAAAGAGCGAGGCCGCGCAGAAGCCGGAGGAGGCTCGCAAGTTCTTTGAGGAGTCGGTGAAAACCAATCAGGCGCAGTTGACTGCGTTTATTGGTGCGAAGTTGGCGCTGGCTACGAAGTAGCCAGTAGCCCGAATTAAAAATCGTGGGATGGGTCTCCTGACCCGTCTGAGCCCGTAATATTCGACGCACTAAAGCTTGGACTCTCGCGAGCATCGCGCAGCGCAAGGGTGGCTTTGTCAGCGATTCACAAACGCTTCAATAAACCCAATTTGGGTGCCACTGGCTATGCCAGTGCTCGCAGTCTATCGAGTCCCTGTCCGGCAAAGCACTGGCTGAGCCAGTGGCACCCGAATTTGGGTTTATTGAAGCGCTTGGGGCTTGCTTAACCAGAGAATGCCGTGCGCTGCGCGAAGCTCGTGCAGGATAAACTGCCTGCAATGTCGGTTGTTACGGGCTCAGACGGGCCAGAGGCCCATCCCACGACTATGATCGGGAAAACACCGTCGCGGCAACTTCTTGCTCACCACACGCGACATTCAACTTGGTCCCCGCCGGGAGATAATTCCGCTTGATGATCGCCAGTGCAATTGGCGCGTTGGCCGCACAATCCCACGCGGCGGATGTCACCGTTCCGGCTTCGCGGACCTCGCCCGGCATCAGGACCTTGGCCCCCGCCGCGGGTGCCGGACCGGACTGCAAACGCAGGATCCGCAGTTCTTGATTGACGTGTCCCATCGAGTCAATCCGAGCAATCGGTTCCTGCCCCAGGTAACAGCCTTTGGTGAAGCTGATCGCCAGATTTGTCCGGGCTGCTTCTTGAGCCAGATTGTCTTCGGTCAGATCGACTCCATAGTCCGGGAAGCCGGCCGCGATGCGTAACGCGTTGTAGGTCTCAGGACTGGCAGGTTGCAATCCACCAGCGACCAGACTTTGCCAGACGGCGGTCGCCGCGGCCACGGGAACTTGAATCAAACAGCCGGGACCTCCGAGCCAATCCACTCGACGTACGGCAATGGAATGTGAATCCAGTGTTGCTCGCACATGGCGTGAGGTCGCGAGGTCGCCAACGGGGAGTCCCAGTCCTGCCAGTCGCGACAGGACTTCGGGGCCGGTCGTGTAGAATTCGACGTAGGCATTCGATCGGCGTTCGAATTGGACATCCTCGGTGATCAAGTATTTGTCGAAGTGGGCGAACAACAGATCTTCATAGCCCGGCAGGGCGTCGACCCACAGGGAATTCTCTTCGGCAAAGACGAAGATATGTGCCTTGATCTTGCCTTGAATGGTGGTGACGAATGCCTCACAACTTTGCCCCGGACGGAGGTTACGGATCTCGTTCGTGCAGAAATTGTGGAGATATTTTTGACGATCGGCACCGGTCAATTCGAGCTGCGTTCGCTGGCCCAGGTCAAATAGGGCTGCGGAGTTTGTGGCGGCTGCGAATTCGTCCGCAGGGTCGCTGGAGGTTGCAGGTTGAGCTGTCATTGAATTCTGTCTATGTGATTTCGAGGATAAGTTTAATTGGTCGCCGGCGACCATCAGTCTCGCGCGTCTGGCTGTGGTCGATCTCGGGCGGCATCGCGAATCAGACTCGCTGCCAGGGCGGTCCAGCCGGTTTGGTGGCTGGCACCCAGGCCTCGGCCATTGTCTCCGTGGAAATACTCGTAGAACAAGATCTTATCTTGCCAATGAGGATTCGTCGCGTAGCGTTCGTCATCTCCGTGGCAGGCACGGCGGCCTTCTTCATCTTTCAAGAATAACCGAGTCAGCCGCGAGGTCAGCTCGCAGGAGACTTGGGCCAGATTCATGAATTTTCCGGATCCAATCGGGCATTCGATCTGGAACGAATCGCCGTAGAAGTGGTGATAGCGTTCGAGCGCTTCAATTAACAGGAAGTTGACTGGAAACCAGACCGGCCCCCGCCAGTTGGAATTGCCGCCGAACAGCCAGCTATCGGACTCGCCCGGAAGATATTCTACCCGGAGAGTCTCGCCACCGAATTCCACCGTAAACGGCTTGTCGGCATGCGCCCGGGACATGGACCTGACGCCGTACGGGGACAGGAATTCGCTCTCGTCCAGGACGCGTTGCAGGATGCGCGTCAATCGTTCGCGGGTGGGAATTCCCAGCAGATAACGCTTCACATGCCGCGTGCAGCCTTCCGATTCGGAACTTAACAGATGTCGTGCCAGTTCGGGCTTGTTCTTGAGGAACCAGTCCATCCGCTTCCGGAATCCCGGCAGTCCCACCAGCATGCCTTCGTCGATCACAGTGGCTGCGTAGAGCGGAATGATGCCCACCATCGAGCGAATTCGCATGGGTTGGCTCTGGCCGGCGATATTCAAGTGGTCGTAGTAAAAGCCTTCCTCTTCATTCCACAGCCCGGTCCCTCCCAAGGTATTGATGGCATGGACGATGGCGACAAAGTGCTCAAAGAATTTGGAGGCGACGTCTTCGTATTCAGGATGGTCGACGGCCAGTTCCAGGGCCATTGACAGCATGATCATGCAGTAGAAGGCCATCCACGCCGTACCGTCGGCCTGCTCGAGAAAACCGCCGGTGGGCATGGGTTTCGAGCGATCGAACACTCCAATGTTATCGAGCCCCAGAAACCCCCCGGAGAACAGGTTCTGTCCGTTGGGATCTTTGCGATTCACCCACCATGTGAAGTTCAGCAACAGCTTGTGAAACACGCGGGCCAGGAACTGGCGATCGCGCCGGCCGCCGCGGCGAGTCATCTTATAAACACGCCAACAGGCCCAGGCATGCACGGGCGGATTGACGTCTCCCATCGCAAATTCGTAGGCCGGGATTTGCCCGTTCGGATGCATGTACCATTCGCGCAGCAAGAGCAGCAATTGTTCTTTGGCGAACTGGGGATCAACGGCCGCGAACGGGATCATGTGAAAGGCCAGATCCCACGCGGCGTACCATGGGTACTCCCATTTGTCCGGCATCGAAATGATGTCGCGATTGAAGAGATGTCCCCAGTCGCGGTTCCGACCAGCCAGGCGCGCGGCTGATACCGGTGGCTGGCCGGGGTCGCCAGCCAGCCAGTCCTCGATCACATAGTGATAGAACTGCTTGCTCCACAGCAGGCCGGCTTCGGCCTGGCGAATCACCTGCGCTTCGTCGGGCGTCACGCATGCGGGTTGACGCAACGCGAGATACGCCGCCGCTTCTTGCTTGCGCTTGTCGAAAAGATAATCGAACTCCGGGCCAAACGTTTCCAGCGGAGCATCGTTGGTCGCCCACAATCGCATACGCAAGACGACCTCGCCACCCGCCGGAATGTTCAGCGAATAATGAGCCGCGGCCTTCGTGCCGTTGAGGCTCGGATTGATCGCCTCGGCGTTTCCGTCAATCAAGTATTCATGGAACGCATCCTTGCGATACGGGCCGATGCTCGAGGCGCCGAAGATGCGTTCGTAGTTGGTTTCGTTCTCGGTGAAGAGCCAGGGGGGAGTTTCACCCGACGGCCCCAGATCTGCCGCGTAGGAAAACTCATTCAGCGTGGCGTGATAACACTGCAACGCCGGTCCGCGGCCGCCGACGATGCGCGGCTTCGTCCAGCAGCCTTCGTGCGTGCAACCCCACGACCACGTGTTCCGAAACCAGATCGTCGGCATAACGTGCAACGGGGATTCAAAGGGACCGCGGTTGGAAATGGTCAGCCGAATCAGCAAGTCATTGGGGGATCGCTTCGCGTATTCAATTTGCACGTCGAAGTACTTGTCGTCGGCGAACACTCCCGTGTCCCGCAGTTCATATTCGGGATCTTTTTTCCCACGCTTCTTATTCTCGGCCACGATCTGGTCGTAAGGAAATGGGGCCTGCGGGTACTTGTAGACGGCCCGCATGTACGAGTGCGTCGGGGTCGAATCGAGGTAGAAATATTCCTCTTTGACATCCTCGCCGTGATTACCTTCGGGCCCCGTCAGGCCGAACAGCCGCTCTTTCAGAATCGGGTCGCGTGCGTTCCACAGGGCAAGACCAAAACAGAGGCGACATTCCCGATCGGTAATCCCGAACAGACCGTCCTCACCCCAGCGGTAAGCCCGGCTGCGCGCGTGGTCATGCGGGAAATAGCCCCAACAATCGCCATTATCGGAATAATCCTCACGCACGGTGCCCCATTGCCGTTCCGACAAATAGGGTCCCCATCGCTTCCAGTTTCCAGCGGGGTCACGGGCCGCATCGGCGGCAAGGCGGTTTGTTTCCGCGTCATTCAAGTCAGAGACGGCCATCCGGAGCGCTTTCCGAGTTGCGATGCATGAGGTGTCTGGCGAAGGTCCGCTATCCTAACACGTTGCTCCGACATCGGAAACAAATCGCCGTAGCTTGACTCTCCAGAGTCGAGCGAAATCTCGCGGGTCAATCACTCACATTTTCTTGTTGATGACCACGCGAGTCTTCGAAGTTGATGGATTGCCCGGAATTCGCCCGACTCTGGAGAGTCAGGCTACGGGTTGGCGATCGAGAATTTCATCGAAGATTGCCAACAAAGCGGAACTTATCACAGGTTTCGGCGAATAAGTTGATAGAAGCCGCTCACTTCTGATTTGAGATCCTATGCAGGCCTTAACCGCCTAAGAGAAAACCGGCTGCAGGTGAATACCGCAACTGGTTTGACGGAATATGGTTAAATCTCTTGCAGGTCACGCTCAAATCGGGTTAAATAAAGATAAGTAGATTTGTTTCTCAGGTTAGTTTCTAGGGGAGACGAAACCGATGTGCGTGCGGCGATCCAGTTGGCTATTCCTGCGGGTCTCTCTTCTGAACCTGCTATTCATCGGGATCGCCTCGTCGGCTGTGCAAGCCGAGCTGCGTTGCAGCCCACCTCGTGTCCAGATCGACCGGCCGGAACGATCTCAGCAACTGCTGATCAACACGACGGTTGCTGAGGGGCGGACAGTCGATGTCTCCCGCGCAGTCAAGTTCGAGGTTGTGCCCCCGATTCTGGCGGATATCGACACCCGCGGCCTGGTTCGTCCGCGAGCCGAGGGTGTCGGTGAGATTATCGTCCGTCTCGAGAAGGAAGAGATCCACGTTCCGCTGGAGATCACTGGCCTCAATAAGCCGGTTCCCGTGTCCTTCCAGCACGAAATTCTGCCGATTCTCACCAAAGCCGGCTGCAATATGGGCGGCTGCCATGGTAAGGCCGAGGGGCAGAACGGGTTCAAGTTGAGTGTGTTTGGATTTGATCCGGGCGCTGACCACCTGGCACTGCTGCAGGAAAGTCGGGGCCGGCGGTTAAATGTGAATGCTCCTGATAAGAGCTTGCTGTTGCTCAAAGGCGCGGCGATCGTCCCGCATGGTGGCGGTCGGAAACTGGAACGTGGGGATGCTCGTTATCGACGCCTGCTCCGCTGGGTCCAGGAAGGGGCGAATTACTCAGTCCCGGAAGAATCGGCCGTGGTCAGTATCGAAGTCGAACCGGCCGAGCGGATCCTGGTTCCCAACGATTTCCAGCAATTGCGAGTCACCGCCGTGGATGCCTCGGGCCGACGGTATTGCGTGACCGCGGAATCTGAGTTTGTCTCGAATACCCCGAGCATTGGTGCTGTGGACAATCGCGGTCTAGTGCAAGGCACCGACGTTCTCGGTGAGGCCGCGGTCCTGGCGCGTTATGCCGGACACGTTGCCATTTGCCGGATTACCATTCCGCGCAGCGGTGTGAAGTTCCAGCGTCCGCCGGAAAATAACTTCATCGACGGCCTGGTTTGGAACAAGCTCGAACGCCTGGGTATTGAACCGAGCGCTGAGGCGACGGACGCCATTTTCCTGCGACGCGCCTACCTGGATACGATTGGCCGCTTGCCAACCGTGCCGGAAGCTCGTGAATTCCTGACGAGCAAGGCTCCGGATCGCCGCGCGAAGCTGGTTGACCATCTCTTGCAATCTCCCGATTACGCCGACTATTGGACCATGCTCTGGTCCGATTTGCTGCGTATTGATCAGCAAGCCCTGACCCCCGAAGGGGCAGTCGCGGCTTCGCGGTGGGTGCATAAGCAATTCGCCGAAAACCGGCCTTACGATGCTTGGGTGCGCGAGATCCTGACCGTTCAGGGTGGATCTCTCTCCGAGAGCCCGGCCCCGATTTACAAAGCCCTCAACGAACCAGAAGTCCTGAGCCGTGCGGTCAGCCAACTCTTCCTGGGTGTGCGGATCGAATGTGCTCAGTGTCACCATCATCCGTTCGAGAAATGGAGCCAGGACGACTATTTCGGTCTGGCCGGCTTCTTTACGGGGATGTCTCGCAAGAACATTCCCAACCAGGGAGAAGTCTTGTTGTCTCGCGGTGGGACCGATTTGAAGCATCCGCGGACCGGAGTGGTGATTCCCGCTCGTGCTCTGGGGGCTCCTCCCGCCGACTTCAAACTGATCTCCGACCGCCGCGTCGCTCTCGCCAACTGGATGACGGCACCCGATAACCACTTCTTCTCGCAGGCGATCGTCAATCGCATGTGGGCTCACTACATGGGCCGCGGGTTGGTGGATCCCATCGACGACATCCGCGAGACGAATCCCGCGACCAACGAGCCGCTATTTAAAGCGTTGACCAAGCACATGCAGGACGTGAAGTACGATCTCAAGGCGTTCACCCGGACGCTCTTGAACTCTCGTGCCTATCAAATGAGCTACGAGACGGTCGGGACGAATGCCACTGATCGCCAGAATTTCTCGCACGCTTATGACAAGGCTCTGCCGGCGGAAGTACTGCTGGATGCCGTCTGCCAGGTTTCAGGGGTTCCCGAAAAGTTCAACGGCTGGCCGATCGGCTACCGGGCTGTCCAAATCTGGGACAGCCGCATGCCCTCCTACTTCTTTAAGGTCTTCGGTCGTCCGGCCCGTAACACGGTTTGTGACTGCGAACGCAGTAATGAACCGAGCATCAGCCAGGCCTTGCATTTGCTCAATTCTCCGGAAATCGTGCACAAACTGCATAGCCACGAAGGGACGATCAAGAAATTGGTCGAGACCATTCCAAGCAACGAGGCTCTGATCGAAGAACTGTACCTGTTATCCTTGTCACGTTTCCCAACCGCCGACGAACAGCAATTAACGCTGAAACATCTGACTGAAAGCCGCGAGTCGCGCCGGGCGGCTGCCGAAGATATCTTGTGGGCGTTAATGAATTCCAAAGAGTTTTTGTATAACCACTAGTCGCTCTGCAATGTACAACGCTGGACAGGGTTGTCCGGCCTACAATAAAAGCGCACGTTGTTCTGACCCGCATCCGAACGCCATCAAACATAGGTGAGAGCATGAGAGACCGATTTAACAACGTTTATCGCGATTGCACCGGGATGACTCGGCGCCACATGCTGCGAATCGGTGCCAGTGGGATGATGGCGGGCATGTCCCTGCCCCGCCTGATGGCGATGGAGCAAGTCGCCTCCACCGGTCTGGTCGCCCAGGCCAAGGCCTGCATCTTCGTGTTTCTCGAAGGTGGCCCCCCGCAGTTGGATATGTACGATCCGAAGCCGGAAGCCCCGATCGAAATTCGCGGCCCGTTCGCGACCATTCCCACCGTGGTGCCGGGAACGTTCTTCAGCGAGTACTGCTCGATGTCGGCAAAAATTGCCGATAAGTTCACAGTGCTCCGCAGCCATAGCCATGCCGACAATGGGCACAGCACCGGTTACCACTGGGTGATGACAGGCCGCAAGGCTGCGTTTTCCGATGGTGAACACCACATTCCGACGAACGATGTGTACCCGTCGCTGGGATCGATCGTATCGCGGGAATTAGGTTCCAAAACGACGATCCCTCCCTATATCAACGTGCTGCAGCCCATGTCGGCCGGTGGCCCCGGGTTCTATGGTGCCGAGCATGCTCCGTTCGTCATCGAATCGGATCCTCAGCAGCCCGACTTCGAAGTGAAGGATTTGAGTGCCATCGACGGCATCGATCCGGCCCGCAATCTGGCTCGGCAGCGGTTGCTGGCTGGCCTCGAGAAGAAGTTGTCGATGGGACAAGGTCGGCCGAAAGTCATGTCGACCTACTACGAAAAGGCTCTCGAACTGATCGCCTCAGTCGAAGCGAAGAAGGCTTTCGACATTCAGTCCGAACCCGAAGCGATTCGCCGTGAATATGGCGATACGCAAATCGGTCAAAGCTGCCTGCTGGCTCGTCGACTGGTGGAAGCGGGTTGCCGGTTCGTCGGTGTGGATGCTCCGGGTTGGGATGTGCACTTCAATTGCTTCCCGAGCCTGAAGACCGACTTGATTCCCTTTGCGGATCGAGCGTTTGCGACCCTGATTACCGATCTCGATCGCCGCGGAATGCTCGATTCGACGCTCGTCATCATGATGGGTGAAATGGGCCGTACGCCTCGCGTCACCAAGGAAGCCGGCCGCGATCACTGGTCGATGGCCCAGAGCGTCTGCTTTGCCGGTGGCGGCGTGAAGCCTGGTCAGATCCTGGGAGCGACCGACAAGCAAGCCGCTTATCCCGCAACGGAACCGATCGGCGTCGCAGACATCTTGAAGACCTTCTTCCACCAGATGGGTATCGATTCGACCAAGGAATATCTGACCCCGTTGGGCCGGCCAGTGCCGATCCTTGATGGCGGCAAGTTGATTCCTGGTTTGTTGGCCTAGTTGACCGCAATCACAATCAAGCGGCAATCAGTCTCCAAAGATTGGTTGCCGCTTTTTTTGCGCCCGGATGAAATCCCATAAGTCCCATCCGTCCCATTGGTCCCATCGCGTTTATGCGACCAATGGGATGTGAAGACACTCCACAGAGATGCCGTTCCAGCATTGCGAGTCGTCACGACAGGGCGTAGATTCAATGGGGTACGACACTCCAGCGTATTCAGGTGTCGCAACGCAGTCCCCGCGAGCTCCAGTTATGTCCAACGTCGCACCGCAACCCGCCGCAGCGCCCCTGGTTGGCATTATCATGGGCAGCCAGTCGGACTGGGAAACCATGCAGCATGCCGCGGAGATCCTGAAGCAATTCGGAATCCCGCACGAATGCCGCGTCGTCTCGGCTCATCGGACGCCGGTCTGGATGCAGGAGTACGCCACGACGGCAGAATCGCGCGGGCTGCAGGTGATCATCGCCGGGGCCGGGGGGGCGGCTCATCTGCCGGGAATGGTCGCGGCGCACACCGTCTTGCCAGTCTTAGGCGTGCCCGTCCAGAGCCATGCACTCAGCGGGCTGGATTCGCTGTTGTCGATCGTCCAGATGCCGGGAGGGATTCCCGTGGCGACACTCGCGATTGGCAAAGCGGGGGCCACCAATGCCGGTCTTTTGGCCGTCAGCATTCTCGGGAACTCGCAGCCGGAATTGCGAGTGAAGTTACACGCCTTTCGGCAACAACAAACCGATAAGGTTCTTGAGAACAGTTGGCCCGATGCGCCCGCAAACGTGCGGTTGTAATCAGACCAGGCGAGCGTCCGGCGTGAGCCGGATGGTTTTTACACGCGAATTATCACCGTTCCACGTCATTTAAACGTGCGAACGAAATCATCAATACATCTTGGATCGGGTGCCACTGGCTCTGCCAGTGCGGGATTATCTATACGCTGTCCGGCAAAGCATTGGCACAGCCAGTGGCACCCGACATAGGGCGTGGTGATTGATCTTAGTCGCAAGTTTAAATAGCGTTGAATGACGCCAATTGCCGTATAACAACCATCCGGCTTACGCCGGACGCTCGCCTGATCGACCTTTGGTCGCCCGCCCCTGACTATGCCGAGGCACACTCATCGTGCTCGTGGCAGCAATCGCCGTGCGACGCGGTCGCTTCAGTCATGCCCTCTGCTGACAACACTCCGGGCGGATTCACGATCTCGAAGCCCAGGTCGGCGATCATCTGGTAATCTTCCTGCGGGGTCTGACCCTTGGTGGTCAGGTAATCGCTGACGAAGATCGAGTTGGCTGGGTAAAGTCCCAGCGGCTGCAGAGATCGCAGTTGCAATTCACGGCCGCCGGCGATGCGAATCTCGCAACGCGGATTCATGAACCGGAACATGCAGAGGGCTCGCAGGCAATCTCGCGGAGTCAGGTCTTCGCGACCGGCCAACGGTGTCCCGTCGATCGGATGCAGGAAGTTGATCGGGATCGATTCGACCTGCAATTCCCGCAGCGAAACGGCGATCTCGACGAGGTCTCGGTGCGATTCGCCCATCCCGACGATGCACCCCGAGCACAGTTCAATGCCAGCCTTCCGCACGGCTTGCAGCGTGTCGATACGATCCTGGTAGGTGTGGGTGGTGCAGATGTCGGCGTACATCCGCTCGCTGGTGTTGAGATTGTGATTAACTCGGTCCACGCCGGCCGCCTTGAGTTGTTCGGCCTGGTCGGGGCTGAGGAGACCCAGGCAGACGCAGATATGCATGCCGTAGGTGTCTTTGATTTTCTTCACGACATTGCAGACGTGATTGAGCTCGCGTTCGTTCGGACCACGGCCGCTCGCCACGATGCAGAACGTCCGGGCCTGGCTTTCCTTTGCAACACGCGCCCCTTCGAGCAACGTTTTCTCGTCCTGGAAGACGTAGCGATTGACTTCGGTCTCGGCGATTTTCGATTGGGAGCAATAGTTGCAATCTTCCGGACAGAGACCGCTCTTGGCGTTGCGGAGGTAGTAGAGCTGCACCCGATTGGCATGATACCGGTGCCGGACTCGGAATGCGGCCGCCAGCAACGACGGGACTTCGACATCGGGACAGGCCAGGACCTGCAGGGCTTCTGATTCTGTTAAGTCATGACCCTCTAAGACTTTATCGGCAAAAAAATCCCAGAGGCGATGTCCCGCAAGCAGCATTTCGACAGACATAGAAAACTCGTTCCTTGATTCACACCAGATTCACAATCGGGCCAGTAGTTTAGCCGGGGGGGCTCGGATGGTCGAGTGGGGGTTCACAAATTTGGGATCGCGTGTATCGTGCAAGGTATCGTGGGACGGGTCTCCAGGCCCGTCCGTCCATCGCTTTGACTGTCACCAAGCAATGTTCGATGAATCCAATACTGACTAATTCAAGGGATCAGATTCACCACGGAGACACGGAGAACACTGAGAAATCTCAATTCTGATCTCCGTGTCTCCGTGGTGAAATCTCTGTCAGCCAAGAGCGGACGGACGGGCCTGGAGACCCGTCCCACGACACGCTCTTCCTCCTCCCGGAGTTGCGAGACCTTCGCGATCGGGATAACCTGAAGTGAAAATTCACCAACTCTTTTCAGGCCAATGACGTAGAGCATTCCGTCACCCGGAAACTGCGTTGCAGGAAACTACGTTAGGTGAGCGAAAAGGAAATCCCTGTGTTTGTTGTCGGTCCCATCTTCAGCCGCGAGGCCCTCACTGCTCCGCGACAGATCCAACATTTTGCGGCTCGTGCCGGCTATGTCGCGGCGTTGTTTGTGTTGATGTATACGCTCGGGCAAGTCACGTTCGGCTGGCAGCAGGAACGCCATCTGGGCGATCTGGCACGTTTTGGCGCGATCTGTTTTCAGGTCTTTTCGCTGTTGCAGTTGACGCTGGTTGTCTTCTTTTCGCTGCTGTTCGCGGCGGGCAATATTGCCCAGGAAAAAGACCGCAAGACCTTGATTCTGTTGCTGATGACCGATTTGCGTAATCGCGAATTGGTCTTGGGAAAACTCACCGCAAGCCTGTTGATCGTGGGCGTCTTACTCGCTGTTTCGTTGCCGGCATTTGCGCTGACTTCGCTTTTGGGCGGAGTCGAAATCCAGCAGATCGGTTGGTCGCTGGCTGTGACCGCCGCCGCGGCTTTGGCGGCCGGCAGTTGGGGGACGTTGATTGCCTTCTGGCGCGAGAAGACGTTTCAGACTCTCGCTTATAGCGTATTAGGTCTGGTGTTGTTTGTCGGTTTGATCGAGACGCTGCGTGCAGTCCTCGGTCCGCAGAGTCTCGCTGGTGAATGGTTGACGCTGGCGAACCCGTTGCGTGGGCTGTTGCTCGTAATCGATCCGCTGGCGACAGTCAGTCAGTCGGCTGGAGTCGCATCTCATCCGTTGAGCTACGTCCTGGCGATGCTGGGCCTGGCGGCCGCTTTGTCGGCATTTACGATTGCTCGGTTGCGGGTTTGGAATCCCTCTGATCAGCGGTCGCAGCCGACCGCTCCCGAGGGTGTTTCGGATGCTCATCGCAAGGCCTATACACGCAAGGTGTGGCACAATCCGATCATCTGGCGAGAGATCTGCACCAGTGCCTATGGCCGCAAGGTGTTTGTCATCAAGTTGGCCTATCTGGTCGCATTCCTGGCCGCTGCCTGGTTTGCATCGCAGGCTCCGACTGACGAACTGATCCTGGGGATGATTTCTCCGGCGGGCTTCGCGTTTGTAGGTGTTGCGCTGCTCAGCCTGATGCTCATCAATGCTCAGGCTGTCACATCATTCACCACAGAACGCGATGCCAAAACGCTGGAATTGTTGCTGGTCACCGACATTACGGCCAAGGAGTTTATCTACGGCAAGCTGGGGGGCATCTTCTGGAATACCAAGGAAGTCATCGTTCTGCCGTTGTTGCTGGTGATTTCATTCCTGGTCCAGGGCACGCTGACTCTGGAGGACTTTGTGTATGTGAGTCTCGGTTTTCTGGTCCTCGTCGTGTTTGCAGGCATGCTAGGCTTGCACGGGGGAATTTCGTTTGACAGTTCGCGTTCGGCGATTGCCAACAGCCTGGGAACGATGTTCTTCCTGTTCCTGGGGATCTTCATCTGTATGATGTTGATTCTGGAGGCCCGGTCGTCGTTCTGGCTGCAATTGCCGAGTTTCCTGGTGTTCATTTTAGGGGGGGCGATCGGCCTGTCGGCGTCGTTGACACACAAGAATCCGTCGCCGGCATTGACGATGTCGGCGTTCATTTTGCCGTTCTTTACGTTCTACGTGATCACGGGCTACTTGCTGCATGAAACGTTGGGAGTCTGGCTGGTGTTGACTGCAACCTACGGATTTACGACGCTGGCCATGTTGATTCCCGCTGTCAGCGAATTCGATGTCGCATTGGGCAGAACCAGCGGAGATCGTGGTTAGAGCGTTTTACTTAAGGTCTGCGGCCTCGTGGCCAACGCTGCCAGCGTCGGAATGCAGACGCTAGCAGCGTCTGCCACGTGGACCCTTCAGGGACAGACATGACCGAAACTGGGCCACGCAAGAGTCTCTGGGAACTGATGGGCCAGAAGAGCCCGGAAGAGAATCCCGCGCCCGGTTCAATTCATCCCGACTCAGAGAGTCAGGCTACAACAAGTTCTGAGCCCTCCGCCAGTGCCCCATCTGCCAGCCCAGCGCCAGAGGCTTCTGCTGATCCCGTTGCCGAACCGCCTCCTTCTAGTCCGTCGAAGGGCAAAAGCCTCTGGGCTTTGATGCACCATTCCGACGAGGTGGATGCTGCCGAAAGTCCCATCGCCGAGGCACCGGTTAAGCCGATCGACAAGCGGTTGCGCCAGATGGCGGACGCAGAACCCGAAGTCGAACTTGTTGATGACGAAATCGTCGATGGACCAGCTGATCGAGCTCCCGCCAAACGCGTCGACAGGCGTTTGCGACAGATGGAAGAGCAGGACCTCGAGGTCGAGATTGTCGATGAGCCGACTGACGATGATCAGGAGACCCCTCAGAAAAAAATCGACCGGCGGTTGCGTCAGTTGGCCGAGCCGGAAGTGGAAATTGTCGACGAGCCGGCCGATGACTATGAGGCCGCAGATGACGATTACGAACGGGAGACGCCGCAGCCGGAATCGCGGTCGAAATCGAAGGTCCGGGGGATCCCTTCACCGTTCAATTCCAAGCCGGCAGAGACGCTGCCCGACGAGGTGATCGGGGCCATCCCGATGGAACCGCCGGCTCGATTTTCATTCGCCCGAGTCGGCCGCTCGAGGACCGCCCTGTGGAGCGTGATCCTGGGGGCCTTGTCGCTGCCGATTTCTCTGATCGCCATTTATCCCGCGATCTGGAGTCGCATTCCCGCCTCGGTGTTCGGCTTCGGTGCCTTACTGCTGGGTTTTCTGGCGCAGGGAGAATTGCAGCGCGCCGGACATAAGGGGAAGGAACTGATCCTGGCCTATCTGGGCATGGCCGCGGGCTTGCTGGCGATGTTTTCTGGCCCGCTGATTTACTCGCCGCTGGACATCTACGGTCACTGGAGCAATTCCTACACGGGCGGGCATCTGCAGCAAATCAGCATGGCCACCGAAGCGTATTCTCAACTGTATCACCGCTATCCCGCTGGCGGCCTGTTCAAAGAAATTCCCGGTGGGCCGGAACTGGAACCGCGGCAGGGCTGGATGACCTTGATACTGCCCCATCTGCCCGACGGGCAAGTGGTATTCAAGCAGATCGATCTGAGCAAGTCGTATTCGGATCCGGCGAATCTGCCGGCGATGAGTCAATCCATCCCCGCGTTCCTGGCAGCGGGTGGTCCGATGGCCTTGATTCAGGGCAAGTACGGTCCGGCCCATTTCGCGGGAGTCGGCGGACTGCTCAGCCAGCCCGATGGCAGCGTGGCTCATGCGGGGATTTTTGATGTCAACAGCGAGACCACCCGCGAGGACGTCATTGATGGCTTATCGAATACGATGATCGCGGGTGAGGTCTCGATCAGCTATCCCGCCTGGGGTGAGCCTCATAACTGGCGGCTGATTGGGAAGGGTTTGAATCGCGACCAGCAGGGCTTCGGCAACTCGCGACACACGGGTGCGATGTTTCTGATGGCGGACGGATCAGTCCGATTCCTGCCGAACAACACGGACGCGAAGGTCTTGGATGCGCTCAGTACGCGTGATGGCGAAGATAAGCCATAGTGTCACAACTCAAGCCAAAAATATGAGCTCAAAAGACGGGAGGGCGAGGCTCCCGCCGAGCCTAAGACGAGCTTTAGCTCGGCGTCCGCCGGACGCATCCACCTAGATTGCCTCCGGCGGACTCCGACCTGACGGTCGCTTCAGGCTCGGCGGGAGCCTCGCCCTCCCAAGACCGCTATCCGCGATGCGGGGCGCTGTTTTTGACGTCGCGGCTGACGACTAGCGTGGGGATCAGGCGGCTTAGCTCAGTGCGCAGACGCGATAACGGATGGTCTGGGAATTGCGCATCCCAGCGGTCTTCGTCGGCCATGCAGTGCCGTGCGACGTGGGGATCAGCCGGGGCTGTCTCGAGTCCAAACCACAGGGCCTGGCGGTCGGCTTCTTCTGGCTGCGATTCGTGCAGCCAGGTCCAGACATATTGTCCGCGAGCCTCATCGCCCGCTCGCTCCAAGGTCTGGATGCGGATCGAATAGCTGAAGTCGCGGTAGGGCAGAATCAGCATCGCCACGTAGCCCCAGCCTCCTTCAGGCTGCATGGTTTTGAACAGCAGCTTCCCGACGGAGACCCCTTTGACCTGCAGCAGATCCAACGACAGGATGGTTCCGCCCGCCGCCTGGAGCTGCAGCGTGTGAAAATCCTTCAGGGCCTGCAGGCGGAACAGGCTGGGCATCTGTGGTGCGGCCGCGTTGAACCGAATCGACAGGACGTCACTCCATGCGTTCACCCACTTCCGGCGGTTCTCCGCGGTTTCCGACCGCGGTTCCCAGTCGGTGGTGTCAAATTGGACGTCGTCTATGGAAGGCATCGGCAATTGCTTGGTATCCAGCCCAGACTTCCCAGTATTTCCGGGTTGGCAGGGTCGAAGTCGTCACTGGAAAATGGACGTACGAATCTTCCGGAAAAAGTCGAATACGGCGGCCCACTGCGACCGCGCAGCATGCGCGTGATTTTCCTCGCGATTGCTGGAGATCTTTGTCAGCGGGCTAATAACGACATTTCTCTGCCACTGGCGACAGAGTTATCGGCATTTTTGCCAGAAATGAACAAAGTCCTTTTGGTCAACAGTTCACAGTGGCCAATCATAACTGATCGTGCGGCAGTAAACAGTATCACAAAAAACGGCGACGGATGTTCGCCGGGCTGCGTTCGACTGCAGATTCAGAATTCGTTCCGAGTAAAATTCCCAACCGGAACAGCACCGCTCAAGTGTCGAGATTCAACAGCTTGCCGGTGCTATCACCCAGCTTTTCAGTGGAAACCCCTAGCCGATCCAGCAACGCGAGATAGAGATTCGCAATCGGAGTCTCCTTCTCATAGCGGACGTGACGGCCGGACGAAATCGTGCCGCCACCCTTCCCGAACAGCAAAACGGGCAGATTGTCATGATTATGAGCATTCCCGTCGCCAATACCGCTGCCGTACACGAGCATCGTGTTATCGAGCAACGTGCCGTTCCCTTCCTTGACCTTCTTCAGTTTTTCCAGCAGCGAGGCGACTCGCTGGGCGTGGAAGATATTGATCTTCTTGATCTTCTGCTTCTTGCCTTCGTCATTCCCGTGGTGCGACAGATCGTGATGTCCTTCGGGAACATCGATGAACGGATAGCTGCGTCCGCTCCCTTCATTGGCGTGAACGAAAGTGGCAATCCGCGTGGTATCGGTCTGAAACGCCAGCGCGAGCATATCCGACATCAACTCGATGTGCTCGGAATAACTCTTCGGGATTCCCTTAGGGACCGCGACATTGTCGATCCCCTGCACCGTCGTGGTGAATTGCGTGCGACGCAGCCGTTCTTCGATCTCGCGAACGGAATTCAGGTATTCGTCGAGCTTCCGGCGATCGGCAAATCCCAGCTTCTTCTGGAGCCGGTGAGCATCATCCAGGACGAGATCCAGCACGCTCGTGCGGAAGCTGCGTTCATTGGCTTGAGCCACAACTTTCGCCGGTTGGGCCGAGTCGCCAAACAGACGCTCGAAGACCGACTTCGGATTGATCTCTTTCGCGACGGGAGACGACTCATTGCGCCAGGCGATATTGCCCGAGTAGGCGCAGCTATAACCCGAGTCGCAATTACCCGCCTGGGCACCGACATCGCAGCCGATTTCCAATGAAGCAAACTTGGTGTGCTTGCCGACATGCTGAGCCGCGACCTGATCGACCGAGATCCCGACCTTGATGTCGGCCCCGTGCGTCTTCCGCGGCTGCGCACACGTCAAGAACGCCGACAGCGCGCGGGCATGATCACCGGCACCATCGCCATTCGCACGGGCCTTATCGCAAGTCAGGCCGCTCAGGACCAGCATGTCGTCTTTGAAATCCTTAAACGCTGTCAGGATCTCCGGCAGTTCATAGCTGGCTCCCTCCTGCTTGGGAGTCCAGTCGGCCATGTTCATCCCGTTGGGGGCGTAGAGGAACGCCATACGCTTCGGGGCGACACCGGCCTGCGCGCCGAACGCGGACGTGACGGGCGACATTGCCTCCATCCACGGCAATGCGATCGCGGTTCCGAGACCCTTGAGCATCGTGCGACGTGAAATTCGCCAGTTGGCACCCATGATACACCTGCAGTTTTCTGGTCAACGGTTTTCGCTGCCCGTGGCCGACGCTGCTAGCGTCGGTTTCAATCAATACCGACGCTAGCAGCGTCGGCCACGGGGGTCTAATCCTTCTTGCCGCGTCGCTTCTGAAATGGGTCTGAAGCGACAATCTCTTGAATCAAAGTCCCAATCCGATAGTTGTCTTTCGCCAACGTCGCAGTCAATGAGTCTACCGCGCACTTGTCGTAGTATTCCAGACCGCGGCCCAGGGCATAAGTGAGCATCTTCTCAGTCAGACACCGGGCAAACTGATCCTGGCTCTGCTTCAAGATCCCGCGTAATTCCTGAGGCGTCTTAAACGACTCACCCGAAGGCAGCACTCCGGCAGGATCGATGTCAAATTTGCCGTCTTTTGTCCGCCAGGCTCCAATCGCATCAAAGTTCTCGAAGCCAAAGCCCAGGGGATCCATGCTCTTGTGGCACGACGCACAACTCGGGTTCTCGCGGTGTTGTTCCATGCGCTGCCGCAAACTGCCGCTCAACACCGATTTTTCGTCGTTCTTCAATTCTTCGACATTCGGCGGTGGGGGAGGCGGGGGCGTTCCCAGAATATTCTCTAACATCCACTTGCCCCGTTTGACTGGGGAAGTGCGGGTCGGATTGCTGGTCAGGGTGAGAATGCTGGCTTGAGTCAGGATTCCAGCTCGCTTCTGGCCATCCAGTTTGACTCGTCGGAACTTGTCGCCGCGCACGCCGGATAACCCGTAGTGCTTGGCCAATTGCTCGTTCACATAGGTGAAGTCAGCATCCAGCAAGTCCAGGATGCTGTGGTTCTCACGGACAATCTCACCGAAGAACAGCTCGGTCTCACGCCGCATCGCTTCCCGCAGGTTTTCGTCAAACGTGGGGAACAGCTTCGGATCGGGAGTCATCTGCTTCAGGTTGCGGGTCTGCAGCCACTGCCCGGAAAAGCTTTCAATGAACGATCCGGCCTTGGGATCCTTCAACATTCGTTCGACTTGCACGCGGAGTGTGTTGCTGCTGCGGAGAGCGTTTTTACTCGCCAGTTGGAACAGCTCTTCGTCCGGCATGCTGCTCCACAGGAAGTAACTCAGGCGTGACGCCAGTTCGAATTCGTTGATCGGATGAATGGCCTGGGGATTGTCAGGTTCAGCATCGATCTCGACCCGAAACAGGAAGTGTGGCGATACCAGAATCGCCTGGATCCCGACTTCAATCGCCCGCTCAAACGATTCCCCTTCGAGCATCACGCTGCGGCTGAGGTTGATCAGCCGATCCAGCTCTTCACGCTCAATGGGGCGTCGGAACGCCCGCCGCGCGAAGTTTCCGAGGATCGCCCGGGCACAGTCTTCCGCGTTGCTCATGTCGGGCTTGGGCGTGCGGGTGAAAATCTTGCGATGCAGATCGGTCAACGGTTTCTTGGCCGGTTCGACAACCGGACCCTGGACCTCGATCGAGGCGACCCCCAGATTGCGATCGCGATTCTTCGGATCGGGATCCTTGGGCATGTAGTAATCATTCAAGAACTCGCCGGCAATCACATGTTTTCCGGCGTCCAAGTCCAGACGCAAGGCAAACGCCTGCGGCGAATCCGAGGTGCCCTGCACATCGAACTTTTGCAGTTGCTTGCCGTCGACTTCAAATCCCAGCTTGGCAAAATCCGGCCCGGCATGCCCTTCGAAGGCGCGGATCCGGACCACATATTTTCCCCCAGCAGGGAGGTCGACCTCAGCCTTCACCTTGCCGCTGGACGTGAGGAACTGGTACCCGTTCTCAAACGGTTGCCCGCCACTCAGTTTGTCGCCGGTAAACGCCAGAGTGTTGCCCTGCAGAGGTTCGGCCACAATCGCCGCATCGGTGATTTTCTCTGCAGCGGTCAGGTATTTTTCAAACAGCAGAGTCGGCAACGAGAGCACGTCGCCAATGTTGTCAAACCCGTAGCCGACGTCATCCGACGGAAAGTCGGCCGCCGGCTTGAAATTGACTCCCACGAGATCGCGGATCGTGTTGTTGTATTCGAACCGATTGAGTCGGCGAATCGTGACGCGGCCGGGGTCGTGAGCCCCCGTGCAATCAATCTTGGATGTCTTGTCGGTGATCCATTGATGCAGCAGATCGCGTTCTTCCTGAGTCGGTTGTGGCTTCTTCTTTTCCGGCGGCATTTCGCGCGTGCGGATCATGGCCGCGGCCCGCTCCCACACCTTGCGACCTTCCAGAATGGCTTGCTCGTTCTTCGCCTTTTCGAGATTCAGGCCTGCACGTTGCTTCTTATCGCCATGACAGTCGTAGCAGTACTTTTTCAGCAAGGGCTGGATGTCGGTATCAAACTTCAGCGGCTCAGCCTTGAGGGCGTCTTCCAGGACACTCGCAGCCGACTTCTTCGGTTTGGCTTCCTGAGCGCGCAACGTCGGCCCACAGCACAAGACAGCGACAATCCCCAGCACAAGCATTCCAAGATGACGCATGCGGCAGCAAACTCCGAATCGACAAGCTCGATCAAGACTCGGCAAATGAAGTCTCGTCTTAGAAAAACCAGGCATTGGGCTCAAACATATGGCCCGGCAGGACGAACAATGATCCCGACATTTGGACGGAATGATCTCGGCGAGCGAACAAGGCAGCACAATCAGGGCGGGCGACATGAGATTATATAGGCGGCGGAGTTCTGTTGCCAACACCCAATCAGGGGATCGAGAAATTGTCGTGGCGAATCGCAGCCGGCATGACGATCGCACCGATCACTCTTGGAGAGGACATTTGCGGCGGGTATCCTATACGGAGAGACGTCGGTCGATTATCCGATCCCTGCATGCTTACCCACGTCCGTCTCGACTGGAGATCTTTTTTGATGGTCCGCTCATTCCACGCACTTGCGGCTCTTATGGTGCTCGCCATTCTTCCAGGTTCCAGTCAACTGCTGGAAGCTCAGACCAAGAAGAAGGGGGAAACGATCTCCGGCACGGTGGTCAGCATCGAAAAGGCCAAGACCGGCCGCAGCTATACGATGAAGATGAAGACCAAGTCGGACGAGATCGAATACGATGTTCCGCTGGTCCCGCGCACGCAGTTGATCGTGGCTGCCACTGGAGACAAAGGCTTCCTGCAGGCCAACGCCAATGTGGCCGGAGTGCTGACGGCTCTGGAGAATCCGTTTGAATTTGAGTGCGATGAGTTGACCATCTACGTGGGCAATTCGCCGCCACCGGGGCTAAAACCCAAGGCCGACGCGGACAACAACCCGTCCGGCGAGTTCGAAATGTCGGGCAAGATTGTCGAGTTGCAGGCTGGCGTCGCGCAGATTCAGTGCGGACAGCAGCCGATCAAGCTCACGTTCGATGCGAGCACTGTTTCGGTGAACGTGAAGTTCAGCGATGCCGCGCTGATCAAAGAGGGTGACGTGGTCGACATTGAAGGCACAATCGTCAAAGGGAAGCAGACGATCAACGCGAATATGGTCACGGTGACTTCCGCGGCGCCGATTACTTTCAGCGACTATTCCGCAGCTCAAAACGAGCACAAGGGGAAGACGGCGAAAACTGCTTCTCCCAGGTCCAAAAAGGACAGCGCGGCAGCCGCTGCCGGCAAGGAGCCAGACCCGTTCGGAGTTCTGAGCGGCCAGGCGAAGACGAAGCCCAAGACAAAGCCCAAATCCGGCCCGACGGCTCCGGGGCTGAAAGAGTCGGATCCATTCGCAATTTTGGGCGGTGACACCAAGGCGAAGTCCACCAAGAAAACGAAGACGGCACCCCCACCGAGCGTTCCTGCGCTCAAGGACTCGGACCCGTTTGGACTCCTGAAAGATAAGGCGAAGACGAAAGCCAAGACCGGGGACAATGCTGACGCCGATAAGGAAGAGCCGGCAGCGGACAAACCGGGTGTGAAGAAGGCGGTAAAGGGGGCGAAAGCCGCCAAGAGCGAAGAGAAGACCGAAACGAAAGAGTAGCGGTCGCGTTTTGAACGAATAGGTGAGGCAACCGCCTCACCTGTAGCCTGACTCTCTGAGTCGGGCGCGTTTCAATACGAATAACCCGACTCGGAGAGTCAGGCTACAAAAAGACCCGACTCAGAGAGTCGGGCTACAGACGAAATTCCCCACCCTGGATTCGAACCAGGACTGAAGGCTCCAGAAACCTTAGTGCTACCGTTACACCAGCGGGGATCGCTGTTTGACTTATATTACTACGACAACAGAGGTTCCGACAAGGTTCGGAGTTCGGCCGACGCGGTTGCTAAGTCGTTGCGTGATGTCGCCAGAGTAAGTTGTCTGGGCAACTACGTCAAGAGGTCACGCACCCGCATTTCGGATCGCCCGATGCTGGCGGGAATAATCTCATATTTCCGGAATAATCCGCGTTTGTTAAGCTTCGCGAAGCATTTCTCAGGGTCTGGTCCTCGTTGAGCGACCGGGGCATTCCTCAATTCCACCTTTGCGATCCCTTATATGACAGCGCCAAGTCGGCCGATTTTCGGCGGCAGGCGTGCGGGGCAGCGTTATCTCACGCTGACTCCCCGGGGGCGTACGCATCGCGGTTGGTTCTGCCTGTGGCTCTGCGGATGTCTGATGTTTTCCAGCGGCTGTGCTTGGTGGCGCGAGGCTCGGGATTCTCTGACCTATTCCCAAGGTCTCTACCGCAAGGCTCTGGAAAGTGAATCGCAAGGCGAACCGGCCGAGGCCGTCCGACTGCTGCGGGATTCGATCGCGGCCAATCCGAATGACCCCGAGTTACGCTGGGAGCTGGCTCGCGTGTTGCTCGATCAGGGTGACACCACCGCTGCGCTGAAAGAACTGCGGTATCTCGTCAAGCATTTCCCGGATGATTCCCGGGCTTATATGAGTCTCGCCCGGACACTGTTGGAACGAGGCCGCGCCGACGATGCGGCGCGTCTGGCTGACCTGGCGATCGATCTCGATTCACGTTGTATCGAAGCCCTGCTGTTGCGCGGCCAGATTGCGGAAGTGCGGGGCGACTTGGATCTGGCGCGAGAAACCTATCATCGCATTTTGCTCGAACTGCCCGAGGATGCGGAGGTCCGACTGCGTCTGGGCCGGATCGAATTGGAAGATGGCGATCCGCGGATCGCAGGGGCGCTGCTGAGAGAAACGCTGGCAGACGTTCCGCTGACTCCCGAACAGTCCAGTCAGACCCAGTGGTTGCTCGGACAGGCCTACGCTCGCGAGGATCGCTGGGACGAAGCGGTGGCCGCGTTGTCGATTGGCATGCCACAGCAGCAGGCCACGGTCGAGCAACGCTACGAGCTGGCCTATGCGTGCCTGCAAATCGGAGATGATGATCGAGCTCGTCAACAACTCGAGATCCTGCTGAGGACGAGTCCCGAATATGAGCCGGCGCGGAGGATGTTGGGATCTTTGGGGCCGGGGAGAGAACGTCTCGATCAGGCGGCAATTGTGCCAACCGAATTCAAGCCCTACTAAAACTCTGCCGTTCTGGGGAGTGCTGGTGTTATACTAGGTCGGCGTCCTGGTCATTGTCATCTCGGCTGTCGCCGTGTGTACGAGGCGTCCGTATGCGTTATTTGCGAACACTGTCCGTTTGGTTATGCCTGGCTTCCCAGGTGATCTATGGAGACCAACCCTCGCCGGAGCAAATCCAGAAGTATATTGCCGGCCTGGAGAGCCCCGACGAAGAGGTGCGCGGAGAAAACATCCTCCAACTGCAGCAACGTGGTCCGGAAGCTCGCGCAGCCACCGCGGCGCTGATCAAACGATTGAAAGACAAGGGTGGATTTGTTGACCGGCTAGATCGCTACTATCCTGACCGGGGATTCGTGGCGCGCGACATTCGCAGCGCAGCGATTTCCGCCCTGAAGTCCATTGGTTTGGAAGCGGTCCCTGAACTTGAGGCCGCACTGGCGGACGACGATCGCTTGTTTCGCCTTGCCGTGCTGCAGATCCTGCAAGAGTTAGGCCCTAAGGCGGTGACTGCAGCAGATCGCGTCATCCCCTTGCTGAAGTCTCCCGATAAGGTCATTCGCCGAATCGCATTGGATGTGATTTGCGGCTTGGATCAGAATGGCAAGATTGCGATGCCCATCATTCGGCAATTAGTCGCTACGGGCGATGATCGCGCCGCAGCCTGGCTCGGGCGATACCCAAATCATCCTGATACTCTGGCCCTGCTCGAATCGGCATTAAAGAGTGCCGATCCAGCGGTTCGTGGTGAGGCGGCATATGTTCTGGGCAATCTTCCAGGACCATCACGCAAGATCGTCGAATTGCTGTTACCGCTGATCAACGATGAGGGAACTCGCACCGTCGCCATCTCGAATCACGCAAGTACCGAACGGCAAGTTCGGGACGAGGCATTAGACGGACTGTTGAACCATCATGCACCCGCGGACAAATTGCTGCCGGAATACTG
The DNA here is from genome assembly GCA_021732415.1 of Planctomycetaceae bacterium. Lineage (GTDB taxonomy): Bacteria > Planctomycetota > Planctomycetia > Planctomycetales > Planctomycetaceae > JAKFVC01. The sequence continues at coordinate 20,521 of JAKFVC010000047.1, read as the reverse complement.
GAAGATGCTGGACGAGAAAGGATTCGATTTTGCTGTGCGATCCGAACTCGTATTTCAGGATATCCTGCGACTGATTCCCACGCCCCCGGGAACGGGCGAACGTGTTTTTAAGTACTATCGCGACGCGGTCGCGTTTCGACAGAAAGCGATGAAAGAGGATGAGGATTGGTACGTCAGTGCTGAGCTCGGTGCTGTGATCTGCCTGGCCAGACTGCCTGAGCAATCTCGACGTCTCCTGCCGCAGCTTCAGGAGCTGTTTCAATCACAAGATGAATACGTCCGCGCCGAGGCTGCCGCACTGCTCGTCGCTCTTGACCCCGCTTCCAATGCCAAGGCTTTGGCGCATGTGGTGTATGTCATCGAACTGCTGTCGAGTCCAGCGGATCCCAAAGATCAGGAAACGGCTAAGGAATTGCAAGCAGAACGCAACCGACGGTTCGGGGATGATATCGAGTATCTGCGTCAGGTGCTGATATCGGCGATCTGCGCCAATGACAAGCTGGCCGAGCAAATGCTGCCCAAATTAATCGAATGGTATCGCGATCCAGGTTGTGATTGGTTCGTTCGACGTGAGGTGCTCGAACCCTGTTTTATGCGACTTGGCCCCAAGGCAAAAGCAGCCGCTGGAGATCTGATTGACAATTTTCATTCGTTTGACGCACCAGACGTCATCGTGGCACTGGGACCAGATGTCGTTCCGTTGCTCATGGAAAAAGCAGAAGGGCCTGCAGAGCCTTGGACCCAACTCAAATATCTGGCTCTGCTGGCGAAGTTTGACAAACACGCACGACCAGCTCTGCCAATCTTTTGGAAAGTGCTGGAATCGGGACACCCGTTGCAGCGGGTCGCAGTGATTAAGTATCTAGGACAGCTTCCAAGTCTGTCCGCTGAGGTGACACCCGAGTTGATCAAGCGGCTAAAAGACGATCGTTGTGAAATTCGATCTGCTGCGGTCACCAGCTTGGGTGCGTTCGCTGAAAGCAAGGATGTGATCATCCCTGCACTGATTGCCGCGATGCAGGATGACTATGCCGAAGTTCGTGCGGTCGCGGTGGAATCGCTGGTTAAGTTGGGGCTCGACCAAGCCCCTGTGCGAACTGCACTCCAGTCGGCAACCGAGGATCGACATCCCTGTGTACGAATGTTGGCCAACGAAGCGCTGCAGAAGAAGTGAACCAATACGTCAGATATCCGCCTACGAAGACTTCTTGCGGCGTTCGTTGACGTACCGCACGCGGCAGCCTATCGACGTTGTCTCGGCCGTGGCAGGCTTCTCGCCCTTCTGGGCTGCCTGCAGTGCGTCTTCCAGGTAGTGGTGCTTGACGATTTCCGGGTCGCTGTTGTCGTCCATGCCGCCCATGTAAACGACCTTGCGCTCCTTGTTGAGCAGGAAGAACTCCGGAGTGAACGCCGCTCCGTAGGCCTTACCGATCTTCTGCGTTTCATCGTACAGATACGGGAAGACGTACTTCTTTTCCTTGGCTCGCTCCTGCATCTTGGGAAGCTTATCCGCGGCCACTATGTTGACGTTGATCGCAATGACCGCGACGTCAGCCTCATGTTTTTTGGCGAACGCATTGATACGTTCTTCGTAGTCATTCGAGACCGGGCAACTGTTGCAGGTGAAGACCACCACGACGAACGGTTTTTCCTTCCAATCCGCCAGCGAATGAGTCTTATCGTCCACGCCCGGCAGATCGACCCAGGCGGGGGCCGCATCGCCGATGCTCAGCACATCGTTGAATTGACCCGCCGCGAGGTGACTCCAACTGCACAGCGCGATGGCCAATCCGCAAACAATGCTCAACGTTCGCATAGGAGATTCCTGTCGCCCGACTCTCTGTGAGCGGGCTGAAAAGCCGAATTTTGGGAGGGCGAGGCTCCCGCCGAGCCTAAGACGACCGCAGGTCGGCGTCCGCCGGAGGCCAAGCAGTTGACATGCATCCGGCGGACGCCGAGCTAAAGCTCGTGTTAGGCTCGGCGGGAGCCTCGCCCTCCCATCTCAATCACGCTGTAAGTCGGGTAGTTCTCATGGTTGAAAGTACCCGACTCAGAGAGTCGGGCTACGGCATGCCTACAATACCGGTCCGATCGGCCACGGAGCAAACTCTTCCTCGCCGATCCCCTGGGCTTCGCTCTTGGTCTTCTGACCGCTGGCGACCGCGACAATCATTTCGAAGATTTCTTCGCCCACTTCGCGAAGGGGCACGCCGTCCAGGATCTTGCCGGCGTTGATGTCCATGTCGTCTTCCATCCGCTCGAACATGGGCGTGTTGGTGGCGATCTTGATCGAAGGGACCGGCTTACATCCAAAGCAACTGCCGCGACCGGTTGTGAAGCAGACAACATTGCAACCACCGGCGACCAGGCCCGTCACGGAGACCGGGTCGTACCCCGGGGTATCCATGATGCCGAAGCCCTTCTCGGTGATCTTCTCGGCGTAGTTGTAGACGCCGGTCAAGGCGGTGCTGCCGGTCTTGGCGACGGCTCCCAATGACTTTTCGTAGATGGTCGTCAGGCCACCCTTCTTGTTGCCGACGGAAGGATTGTTGTTGATCACCACGCCGAACTTCGCCGTGTAATCTTCCCACCATTTAATGCGGTCGAGCAACTTTTGAGCAATTGCCGGCGTCCGGGCGCGGCGCGTCATGAGGTGTTCGGCACCGTAGATTTCCGTGGTCTCGGCCAGGATCGAGGATCCACCGTGCGCAATCAGGATATCGCTAGCAATCCCCAGCGCGGGATTTGCCGTCACACCGCTGTTGCCATCGCTGCCACCGCAGTTAGTGCCGAGGATGATCTCGGACACGGGGATCGGTACGCGCTTGACCTTGTTGGCTTCGGGCAGCAATTCCTTGAGGACGCCGACAGCCCGATTGACCGTCTTGCGAATGCCTCCCAAGTCTTGAATATTCATCACCAGCGGCAAGGCGGGAGCGGCCTGTCCTGGCAAAGACAACTGGATCAGCCCTTCATTTTCCGCGAGGAACGAGGCCTGCCCCGTTTCGCAGCCGAGACCGAGGATGATGTAGGCTCCGATGTTGGCGTGGCGAGCGAAGCCGGCCAGCGTCCGCGTCAACTGCAGGTGGTCTTCGCCGCCATATTCCATCGCACAGCCAAACTTGTGGATCAGCGGAATCACGCCGTCGATGTTCGGAAAATCTGCCAGCAGCGCGTTATCAAACTGAGCAGCCACCAGCTTGGACGTATGCGACGAACAATTCACCGAGGAAATAATTCCCACGTAATTGCGAGTCGCGGCCCGGCCGTCAGCTCGGCGGTATCCTTGGAATGTCCGGCCGAGAATTGGTTCGGGATCGGGCGGGATGTCGGAGCAGAAGGCATAATCCAAGCTGAGGGTGCCAATTTCGCAATTGTGGACGTGAACCCATTGTCCGGGAGCCACATCGGATTTGGCGAATCCAATAATCTGTCCAAACTTGCGAATCGGCTGGCCCTTGGCAATGGGAACGATGGCGATCTTGTGTCCCATGTCGACTTGTTCGCGTGCCAGCAGTCCAACCGGGGCACCTTCATAATCGAGCGGAGTGTCCTTCGGCAACGTTCGCGCCGCGATGGCGATATTGTCATCAGGATGGAGTTTGATACACGCGGGAGCGGTCGCCAGAGACATTGGGGTACTCAGAATGTTTTGAGAAAAAAACAAACCGCCCTAACCACGAGTCGCATGGGGGCGTTACCTGCATGCTACCAAAACTGGGGCCTATAGGAAAAGAGCCAGTGGCGATCTAATCCCATTGGGGTGCAGCCGTTATTTGATGGGGGCGTTTCGAAACCGCCCCCGTTGGGCTTGCCCCAACGGAGCGCTGACTGGCCAGCTACCCAACAGTGAGTTTTGCAGAATTCTCAACCTTTATGTCTCCGATGCCCCCTGCCGCCAGCCAGTCGCAGCTTTGACCAAGGTTCGCTCACGGCGGCAGGGGGCATCGGAGACCACGCGTTGAGGGTCAAGAACGTTTCTCTCTAGTAGCTGGCCAGTCAGCGCTCCGTTGGGACAGGCCCAACGGGGGCGACAACAGACGGTAATTCTGGGTTTCGCTGCTACACCTGTCCCATTTGTCCCATCAAAAACCTAAGAATTCATGGGGACCAATGGGACTTATGGAAGATAGACGAAGCCCAGCATTACGCCAGGATTTCCTTGATCGGCTTGCCGAAATCCAGTTCCAGCCGCTTTTGACCGGGGACTTCCAATCGGTGCGGATCCAGTCCCAATTGATGCAGGACCGTGGCGTGAATGTCGGTCACATAATGGCGGTTGTCGACTGCGTGGAACCCGATTTCGTCGGTCGCTCCGTGAGCGATCCCTCCCTTGATCCCGCCGCCAGCCATCCAGACTGAAAATCCATACGGATGATGATCGCGGCCGTCGGAGCGTTCAGCACCTGGCGTACGGCCGAATTCCGTGGCGAAGACCACGACCGTCTCGTCCAGCAATCCACGTTGCTTGAGATCCTTGAGCAACCCACCGATCGGCTGATCGACCGCCTTGCTGCGAGTGGTGTGGTTGTCCTTCAATTTGGAATGCGCATCCCAGCCATCATCATAAATCTGCACGAACCGCACGCCGCGTTCGACCAGTCTCCGAGCGGCTAAACTCATCCGACCGACTGATTGTGTGGCCGGATTGTTGAGGCCGTACAGATCCTGCGTGGCTTGCGTCTCATCACTCAGCTTGACGACTTCTGGGACCGACATCTGCATCCGGAACGCCAATTCGTACGACTTGATCCGAGCCTTCATGGCCTGGTCGTCCGGGTATTCGACGCCCGCCAATCCGTTCAACTCATTGAGCAAATCCAACTGGCTGCGACGTTCGGCCACCGACACGCTGTTGCCAGGAGTTCCGAACGGCAGTGGATTACTGGGATCCAACGCCATCGGCACAGCCGAATGTTCCGGCCCGAGATAGCTGCCATCGTGAGCGCCGAATCCGCCACAGCAATCTCCCGGCGGCGGCCCCATGACCACGAACTGCGGCAGATTGTCGTTGAGTGATCCCAGGCCGTAATGAATCCACGATCCGATCGATGGGAAAAAGCCGTCGAAGATGTGGCGGCCCGTATGAAACTGCAACTGGGCGGCGTGGTCGTTGTCGGTGGTCCACATCGAACGGACAACGGCGATGTCGTCGATACAGCTTCCGACATGCGGCCACCAGTCGCTGACTTCAATCCCGCTCTGTCCGCGCTTTTGAAAACCCGTCTGCAGCGGATACAAAGTCGACATCAACGAGCGTGGTGTTCCCGCGAAATCTCGCACATTTTTGCGATAAAACGGGGACTCCAGCACGGCGTTCTTATACGGCGACATTTCGACCGTTTTGCCGGCGTATTTGTTGATTTCCGGTTTATGGTCGAAGCTCTCGAGGTGGCTCGTTCCACCGAGCATGAAGTACCAGATCACGCTTTTCGCGCGCGGGGCGAAATGCGGCAGACCGGTGGGAGCGACCCATTGCTCGCCGGGTTCTTCCGCGGCGTAGCCTTCGCGATTGAGCATGGCTCCCAACGCCAGCCCGGTGAATCCCATTCCGCAATCGGAGAGGAAAGTCCGTCGCGAGACGTTTCCGCAGGTGGATCTCAGTGGCGAGATTGGACGCGACATTCAGGGCTCCGGTTGAGGAGTTTTTGGCACACTTCGCAAAACAAAAAACGCAACAACGAATATTGATGTTAGTCGTTTATGGAGAGCGTTGCCAGAAAAGTTCAGGGTCGGGCGTGCGAGTTTTCGAATTTGGCCGGCCGAGATTCCCGTTCTGACCAATGTCCCATCGGCCAATATCGAAAAATCGCACGCCCGACCCCCGAACGCGGTAGCGGTCGGCCAACCAACACGAAAGAAAACAGGAAAGAGACGGATTTGGAACACTAATCTTCGCTAATCAACACTAATTAATACATCCTTTGTCGAGACTGTTGTCCGAATTTCTTCCTCTTGATCAGTGATGATTAGCGGAGATTAGTGTTCCAAGACCTCTTCGTACACCCGACACTGGGTCGAATGGTTATCGCTTTCCGGGAAGACTCAACAAAAACTTCGCCACTCCATCCTGAAATCCGGCTGGCTCGGCGAGCACCAAGTCGTTGTGATCGGCGCGCTTCAGTTCGACAAATGTCTTGGCGATTCCTGTGGCGGATTTCGCTGGAGCTAATGCGAATAATTGTTCCCCAAGCTTGATTGGAACGACCGAATCCAACGTGCCGTGCAGCATCAACAATGGCGCCGTCATTTGTGGAATGCGTCGGTCAGATCGATAACGATCCTTCAGGATCAAGCTCACCGGCAGAAATGGATAATGGTATCCCGCCGCATCGATCATCGATGTGAATGTACTCCGCAGGATGAGTCCTCCCGGTGGAGTCCCTGCGGAACACAGTTCCTCCGCCAACCGGGTCGCCACACCGCCTCCGAGTGATTCGCCGTAGAGGATGATTCGCTCAGGGGGAACGTGCCGGGTTTGCGTCACGTACTTCCACATCGCTTGAGCATCGGCGGCAAAATTTTCCTCGCTCGGATTGCCGGAGTTCTCGCCGTAACCCCGATAATCAAACGCGATCACATGCACGTTTAACTTCAACAGCAGTCGATAGTCGATGTCACGGTGCCCACGGTGACCGCCGTTCCCGTGAAAAAACAGAATGACTTTTCTGCCTTCAGCCAGCAGGCGATCGAAGTCGGCGACTTTCTTCCCCGTCAATGGCGGCGGAAGTAGATGCCAACCCTGCAGTTGCAGTCCATCGGCCGTTTTCAGGGAGATCTCTTCTCCGCCTCCGGGCAGGCAGCCTGCTTCTCGAATCGGTAGCTTTGGGACCCGAGACGGGACGTAGAGCATCTGCCGCTGCTGCAGACTGATGAACAACACCAGTACCAGATAGTAGATGAGGCACCTCTGCCCCAGCGTTAGGAACCAACGGAGCCAAGGTTTCCACCGGTCAGGGGGAGTTTCCGGGGAATTGCTCATGCGCTACCTGGAGTTGGGAAAGACAAGTCGCTTAGACAGAACGCCGAAGAAAAGTCACGCTGCGATTCCCTTTCGCGGATCTCGCTCTGCGAAGCTGGGAGCCCTGCACCGTGTCTGACGGGTGGGTTAACATTGCCGGATCGCGGCGCACCCGCCATTATACCTGCCGCGGAAACTCCCGGTGAGAGTTTCGATACCTTTTGAGATCTGAACTATGCGACGTGGATTGTACTGCCTGAGCCTGTGCTGCGTACTGCTGATTGGCACAACCGAAGCCGCCCCGAAAACCAAGGGCAAGGCGGCCCGCGCCGAACAACGCGAAAAGGCGGGTGCCGCAGCGGCCGTCAGTACAGTGGAGAAACTCGGTGGTCGAGTCGAGCGGATGAATGGAGACGCGGAGCAGCCGGTCGTGGCGGTGATTCTGTCGGCTGTCAAACTGGCGCCGGCACAGTTGAAATTGCTCAATGAATTTCCGGAACTCCACACGCTCATTCTGCGTGACGGCCCGTTTGACAATGCCGGGTTGGCCCAACTGTCAACACTTGGCAATCTCCAGGCCCTCGACCTGGAAAACACTCTGGTGAGCGATGCGGGATTGGCCTCACTGAGGAAAATTCCCAAGATCAAGGAAGTCTATCTGACCGGCAGCGCCGTCACGGAAGCGGCCGTCATCGCTCTCCGCAAGCAAATGCCAGAGACTCAAATCTACTGGCTGGCCCCGTTGCCCAAGCTGAAGACCGCGGCCGCTTACTTCAAACTGGGTGAAGATCTGGTCCTCAAGGGAGAACGGGTCCAAGCCATCCGGGCCTACACCGCAGCCATGCAGCTTGATCCCAAGATGTCGGCAGTTTATCTGTCGCGTGGCTGGACATTGTTGAAGGAAGACGAACACGCGTTGGCCAAGGCCGATTTCGAGAATTTTGTCAAACTGCAACCTCAAAGTGCGATGGGATTGGGCGGCCTGGCGCTGTCTCAATATCTGGTCGGCGAACTCGACAAGGCCACGATCACCGCAGAGAAAGCGTTGAAGCTCGACAAGGACTGTGCCGACGCCTTGTATGTGCGCGGCATGGTCAAATATGACTCGGAGAATTTTGAGGATGCCCTGCCCGATTTTGAACGAGCTGCAGAACTCGAACCCGCCGATGCCGCCAATCATGAGCGTCTGGGGTGGACCTATTTCGAATTGAAGATGTTCGAAAACTCGTTGGTGGAGTTCGATGCCGCTCTGAAGATTGATCCCAGTTTCGAGCATGCCTACTACGGACGTGGTCTCTATTGGATGTCGGTCCAAAAGCCGCTGAAGGCCATCGACGATCTCTCCAAGGCTTATCAGATTGACTCGACGTTCCCGGACTACGCCGTGGATCTGGCCCTGGCATATGCGACCAAGGGTGACTGGACAGCTGCCGTGGCCACGCAGAAAAAAGTCCTGGCCATCGCCGCCGAGGATGATCAACCCGAGCAGCAAAAGCGATTGAAGATGTATCTCGCCAAGCAACTGCCGTCGGGAGCAGCCGAAGTCGAATCGGCCGCAAAGCCCGGGCCGGTGAAGAAGTAGCAAGCGAAGCTTGCCGTAGCCCGACTCTCTGAGTCGGGTGCGTGGCCGACGCTGCCAACGTCGGTGCTCCCACGAGTGACATCTATCAGGTTTAAATTGCCAGGCCGGCAAACCCGTCGAAAATTTATCGACGTCATGGGAGGGTGAGGGACCCAGAGGGTACCCTGCCGAACTGCAAGCGTTCATCGGCCCTCGCCAGACTTTTCGGTTCGGCGGGGTACCCTCTGGGTCCCTCACCCTCCCATCGACTCGAATCACGAATGTTACGAGACAAGAATTGTTCACGGCATGGCCGGACAGGCTTGTCCGGCCTTTCCCGACTCTGGAGAGTCGGGCTACGGCGATCAACTCTGGCTGCAGGCCTGATGCAGAGGGCACGTCGCGGGATCAATCACAAATCCCTCGCGGTACTTTTTCAAGAGTTTCCGCGACTGTTCTGCGAGTTGGCCGCGGACTTCCCGGCGCTTGCCTTTGATCCGCGGGATCTGCATGTCGTCGTAAGTGGTAGTCTGGTGCCGCAGCCAGGCGATAACCGCTGCCTCGGCGCGTCTCTCAATTGGAATGCGTTGCGTCCGAGCCACCGTGCCACTGCCGACCGGCGTGGCATGCACCGTGACGGCATCTGCCAGCCGCTGGGCTAAGTCGGCATGTCCGGGGGCAAACGCCAGGAAGTTCAGCACGGCACCTCGAAAATCCTCGACGTAGACCGTCTGCTTGCGTTCGCGACGCACGACGTCGGAGGCGCGACGCTTCGCGTAGGACTCGGTCGCTCGTTCCGTTTCCAATTCTGCGGTGATGGCGGCGATGCGGTCGGCCGGAGCCCAGACTCCCAGTGAGAACAGCTTGCGGCCCTTCTTCTGCTGGACGGTCCAAGTCGGCCCCGCCGCCTTCACGCGTCGCGTCAGGCCGGCATCTCCGGGAGCCAAGATTTGCCATCCTGTGGGAACTGCCAGCACGACTCCCTCAACCGTACGAACGGTCCGCTCATTCGGACCTGGGGCGACAATCCTTGTCTCAGTGGGCATGCTGCGTCCTTTGGACAGCGGTGATTCATCACCGCTTTCTCATTTCGGAGAAACGTTAAAATCCCTGGCGAGTGTAGTCGCTCTGGAAACTCGCAAATCAGTCGGCTCTTGAACGTGAATTGGAAAGCGGTGATGAATCACCGCAGTCCAAATTTAGTCCTTCTTTTTCTCAGCCGGCAAGGAGTGCTTCACGATGAAGTCCACAATCGGAGTCGAATCTTCCAATCCGTGCGGATGATGTCCGACCCCCTTCTTGGGAATCAGGACGATCTCGCCCCCCAGCTTGCGATAGCGTTCGGCGATGAGTCCGGTGTTTTCCTCCCAGGGGACGACATCGTCAGCGTCACCGTAAACATGCAGGAGCGGGACCTTGGCTTTGGCCAGCGGTTCCAGATTATCGACAGGGTTCCTGGTGTAGGCGAGAGCCTCGGCATCGTTCTTGAAGCCATAGCGTTCGAGGACCAGCTTCCAATCGCCCGGACTCCCTTTCCCCTTGCCTTTGCCACCTGGCCAACTCTTGAAATCGCACACGGGGGCGTCGCCATAAATACAGGCGACCTTGTCGGGGTTCGCCTCCGCCCAGTTGTAGCAGTACAGACCACCGCGACTCAGGCCGACCAAAGCCACTTTTTTCGCGAGACCGTATTTTCCAGTCAGCTCGGCATAGCAAGCATTCCAATGCGCAACCGCACCGGGACTGCCGAGCATATTGGGTACGCTCATGTAGACGATATGGAAACCGCGCTGCAGCAACGCGATATCGGGCGCCGGTTTATGTCCGAAGAACTCGCCATGCCAAACCCACGGACGTCCCTCAGCGGCAGTCTTCGGGGTGACAACCAGAACTGGCCGGCCATCAATCTCGAAGTCGAAGCGTTGAAAGCCGTTCCATTCACTTGGCTTCCCGGAAAACGCCGCTGCTCCCGGTTCGGCGGCCACTCCCTCAACAGACAACAGGCATAACAGGATCAGAGTCGATGCGACCGGCCATGAGACAAATCGAATGGTACGTACATATTCGCAAATTGAGCGCAAGAAACAGTCTCCAAGGGGGCCAACGAGTGGGCTTACAATTCTAACAATCCATCCCAGAGAGGCCAGCATAGATCGATTTTCAATTGGCACGCCAATTGTTGACAATGCGAAGTTCCTTCCGCCGCGGAAGATTGATTTCCGCGGTACGTTGCGTCGAGTGCGCGTCTCCATTATTTTAACGTACCCTTTACAAGACCCACGCCTTTTAAAGCAGGATGAAAGCCGTATGCGGATGATCTTCCCGTTCTCCCCGGAATTCGCTCTTCCGGAGGATCAAACGATTTGGACAGGACTTCCGCAAGTATTGCGGGGAGGCTTCTCAAGGATGTTGCTAACCCTTGTTGTGTTGAGCCTGCTCACTGGTACTGTCTCCGCGGCCGATGTCCTGCCGCATCATCACGGCGGTGAAGCCAATTTAAAGCTTCCCAATCTGAATGACGTGTCATTTTTGGGTGGCATGGTCGGTGGCCGCGACTTGCTATTTACCGGACTGGTGGTCTCGGTCCTGGGTTTGGTCTTCGGTCTGATGGCGTCTTCGCAACTGAAGAATCTGCCCGTGCATCAATGCATGCTCGAAGTTTCGGAACTGATCTACGAGACCTGTAAGACATACCTGATCACGCAGGCGAAGTTCCTGTTTCTGCTGTGGTTGTTCATCGGGGCGATTATCGTCTTCTACTTCAAGTTCCTGGAGAACTTTGACTGGCTGAAGGTCAGCATCATTCTGCTGTTCAGCGTCATCGGAATTCTGGGGAGTTTTGGCGTCGCCTGGTTCGGGATCCGCGTCAATACCTATGCCAATTCGCGGACGGCGTTCGGCAGCCTGGCCGGTAAGGCATATCCTTGCTACGACATTCCGCTCAAAGCGGGTATCAGCATCGGCATGCTGTTGATCAGCGTGGAATTGCTGCTGATGTTGATCATTCTGATGTTTATCCCCGGCGACTACGCCGGCCCCTGTTTCATCGGCTTTGCCATTGGTGAGTCGCTGGGGGCCGCGGCATTGCGTGTCGCGGGCGGTATCTTTACGAAGATTGCCGACATCGGTGCGGACTTGATGAAGATCGTGTTCAAGATCAAGGAAGACGATGCTCGTAACCCGGGTGTGATCGCCGACTGCACTGGTGATAACGCTGGTGACTCCGTCGGTCCTTCAGCCGACGGTTTCGAAACGTACGGCGTGACCGGCGTGGCCCTGATTACGTTTATTCTGCTCGCAGTCAATGATCCGAAAGTCCAGATTCAGTTGCTGGTCTGGATCTTCATGATGCGTGTGATGATGGTCGTCGCCTCGGCTGGTTCCTATTTCCTGAACCAGTACCTGGCGCGTGGGAAATATCTCAATTCGCAGCACTTCAACTTCGAAGCGCCGCTGACCGTTCTGGTGTGGCTGACCTCGATCGTGTCGGTCGTGCTGACGTTCATTGTCTCGGCAGCGCTGATCCCCACTTTGGGGGGAGACGCCACGCTGTGGTGGAAGCTGTCGATTATCATCTCGTGTGGAACTCTGGCCGGAGCCATCATTCCCGAACTCGTGAAACTGTTCACGTCGACCGAATCAGCACATGTGCAAGAAGTCGTGACCTCATCCAAACAAGGTGGAGCATCGCTCAATATTTTGTCCGGCCTGGTCGCGGGTAACTTCAGCGCCTACTGGTTGGGAATGGTCATCCTCGGACTGATGGGGATTGCCTATCGCATGAGTGAGTTGATCGCTCCAGAGATGATGCTGGCTCCCGCGGTGTTCGCGTTCGGGCTCGTGGCCTTCGGATTCCTGGGGATGGGCCCGGTGACGATTGCCGTCGATAGTTATGGTCCTGTGACCGACAATGCTCAATCGGTCTACGAGTTGTCGATGATCGAATCTCAACCCAACATTCGGGAAGAGTTGCAATCGAAATTCGGCTTCGTTGCCGACTTCGAAATTGCGAAGGAGAACCTCGAGAAGAACGATGGAGCGGGGAACACGTTCAAAGCCACGGCGAAACCGGTGCTCATTGGCACCGCGGTCGTCGGTGCGACGACGATGATTTTCTCGATCGTGCTGGAACTCACGGACCGTTTGAAGCCCGAACTGCTCGCGAACCTGTCGATTCTCTACCCGCCATTCCTGCTCGGCCTGATTGCCGGTGGCGCGGTCATCTATTGGTTCACCGGTGCGTCGATTCAAGCGGTGACCACTGGAGCCTATCGCGCCGTGGAGTTCATCAAGGAACACATCAAGCTCGACGATTCGGTGACGAAGGCTTCGACCGAGGACAGCAAGAAGGTCGTCGCGATCTGCACCCAGTATGCTCAAACGGGGACCTTCAACATCTTCGTGACGGTCTTCTTTTCGACTTTGGGTTTCGCGTTTCTCGAGCCGTACTTCTTCATCGGCTACCTGGTCTCGATCGCCCTGTTCGGCCTGTATCAGGCCATTTTCATGGCGAATGCGGGTGGTGCCTGGGACAACGCCAAGAAGATCGTGGAGACTGAATTGAAGGCCAAGGGAACCCCGTTGCACGACGCCTGCGTGGTCGGTGACACCGTCGGTGATCCGTTCAAAGACACCTCTTCGGTGGCCTTGAATCCCATCATCAAATTCACCACGTTGTTCGGTTTGCTGGCAGTCCCACTGGCGGTTTCCCTGCGAGAGAAGCAAGGTGCCTTCGTGACGCATGGACTCGCGGTGACGTTCCTGTTGATCTCGATGATCTTCGTCTACCGCTCGTTCTATTGCATGCGGATTCAGGTCGAGGGTGACAAGTCGCACGCGTAGCCGCCAACTGAGGATCGGACGTAGTGGGAGGGCGAGGCTCCCGCCGAGCCGAAAGCGAGCTTTAGCTCGGAGTCCGCCGGAGGCTGAAGTCATGCCTCCGGCGGACTCCGACCTTCGGTCGCATTAGGCTCGGCGGGAGCCTCGCCCTCCCACTTGTGCCGACTTAGTCTCGGGATAGCAAAACGCTGCATCAAAACAGACCACCATGATTGGTCAATGATCGAGCAAAAAGCCTCAAATCATCCCATTTTGACGGATGATATTTCTCCACAGCCCGATTTTATCGGACTATTTCCCCCAAACTGCGTCTGGCACCAGATTTGCTTTCAAATTTGCTGCCTAGATTCCACGGAGTTGTCGGGGCAGTAGATTCATTTTACTGCCCCGCTCTGGTATTCGGACTTGGTGAGTTCGTTTTGGACCACTCCTGTCCCGAATGTGCCAACACTCCGGTAACTCCAGCAGTGAAAGCGATCCAACATGAAATTGACCTCCCCGACGAAGTGGCTGCGCAGCTTGGGTTTGTTTTCTGGTCACCCAACCAAACGAAATTCAAGCGGACGAGAGCGCTGGAGCTATCAAGCAGAGACCCTTGAAGACCGGGCGTTGCTATCTGCGTCGACGATTGCTCCCGACACGGTTTCGGACATCAGCCCCATTCATGCGAAGGCGGCGGTGCAATTTCCTCAGGTGGCGGGCACATGGGATGTCGTCGTCGCCGGACAACAGGGGACGGGGACAGCCACATTGACGCAAGATGGATCGCATGTGACTGCGACATTTCAGGTTCCCGGGTTGGGCAACATTGTATTGGACGGCCACTTCACACGAGCACATTCGCACGAGCTTGTCAGCAGGGCCCGTGTGACGTTGCCTGAGGTCGGACGAGTTCGAATTTCGAGCGAGATCACCTTCCCCGAAAATGCGCAGAGTCCGTTGACGTTCACGGGGAGCTCGGAACTGAAAGGGAAACATCACCTCGAGCAGCACTACGAATTCACCGCCACGAAGCAAGGTGTCGGGACCCTCGCGGTCCCCGCTGCCGCCAAAGAGTCGATCACGTTCCCGAATGTGACTGGCAACTGGAATGTGACGCTCACTCTGCCCTCGGTCGGCTCCGGCTCCGGAGTGTTGAATATCACACAAAGCGGCGCTGGTGGAAAAACAGTCCATGGGACAGGCTCTGACTTGCCCGCAGGAACGTCGATTAAGTTGACGGGCCACTTCCAGACGACGAACCACAACTTCATCAAAGGTAAAGCCGTCGTCAAGATGAATGGCCAGTCGTATCACGCGACTTTCGGCGTGACACTCGATGAGACCGGGGAGGGATTCGGAGGGCTCGCCACTGTCAAGAAGCTGCCGGGCGACAACAAGATCCTGAATGTCGTGGGTACGAAGGTGATCGCTGGGTCGTAACGAAGTTGGCAGATGTCCTCCCGGGTGGCGATCATCGGCACACCAACGACTCCCTCAAGCCCCTCGATTTTGCAATCGGAGGGGCTTGTTTCATGATTCAGCAAGATGCCGAAACTCACTCTCAATGGGAATGAGGACGATGCTCAAGAGTCCGCTTTTATCGGACTATTTCCCCCAAGCTGCATCTCGCACCAGATTTGCTTTGCAGAACGTCGCCTAAGATTCAGCGGAATTGTCGGACGTGGTCGATATTGTTTTACGCCCCCGATCTGGTCTGCGAACGTGATCGGTTCACGGTGCTCGTGCAGTGCCGTTCTTGTTCTCAATGCACCATCACTCCGCCCCCCAGCAGTGAAGGCGACCTGACATGAAATTGATGTCCGCGACGACGTGGCTGCGCAATTGGGATTTGTTTTCTGGCCGATCCACCAAGCGAAACCCATTCGGCCGCCAGTGCTGGACTTACCAGGCCGAGACCCTGGAAAATCGTGCGTTGTTATCTGCGTCGGCCAACGCACCAGACACGGTCATCAACGTGGCCCCCATCCACGCGAAGGCGGCCGTGCAGTTTCCACAGGTTGCCGGCACGTGGGATGTCGACTTCGTCGGACAAGGGACTGGAACCGCAGACGTGACCCAGGATGGAGCGAAGGTCACTGCCTCATTTGACGTCCCCACGTTAGGCAGCTTTGTCGCGAAGGGCCACTTCTCGGGCGCTCACCCCCATGACATTGTCAGCAGAGTACGTGTGACATTTCCGGTAGTGGGAAGAGTGAGAATTCGCACCGAGATCAGCTTCCCCGAAGACTCGGCCAATCCGACGACCTTTACCGGTACCGCTGAAGCGAAAGGGAAACATCACTTTGAGCAGCAGTTCAATTTCACCGGCACGAAACAATCGAGCTGAACCCTTGCGGCACCAGGATTCTCGTCGATGATCGCCTCTTTCGAAAGTCGATGACTGCCTCATGGTGGCCCTGACGTCTAAGCTCCGTCATCGTGCTGACTTGTCAGGACTGGAATGCGGCAGGAGCCAAATGGGGATGACTATTCCCAGGAACCACTCTGCAGCCGTAATCCACAGATAGACGACATGTTCGTCGTAGAATCCGCCGGGCACGGTCTGTTGTTCGAAATTCATCATACCGGTCAGTCGGGCGTGCCAAAGCACCAGTCCGATGGTCAAGGCGGTCAGCGCGGCCGCGATGAACCACAGTGTCCGGCTGGGCTCGAAATAGGCCTTGACCAGCAAGGTCAGCGACATCAATCCGGTCAGAGCGTTATGCCAGTGAGTCACTTGCTGGGTGACGAATCCCTGTTCCACACTCCCCAGGACTTCAGTGCCGATGGGGACCACGACGATCGCATAGAACGTCAATCCACCCCACCAGGCAGACCACAAGACCAGTAGCAACAGACTTTTGACAACGTGCTGCCGGGTCGCCCACCAACGTCGCACACTTTCGCCGTTCGTGGAATTCTCGACGTTCATAGACAGTACCTGAGTTCTCTCGCCCACCCGCAGCCGCACTTTGCTGGAAGCGTAATACAATCGCGTGATCGGCGACGCCAACTCGCAATGTTTTGCGGACATCCACCACTCAGTGTCAGTCTGCCAGCTCGACGGGAAATTCCAGCTCCGTCTGCTCGCCATTGACCGTCAATTTCAAGGGGGATGACTCAACGTCGGCATAGCGTTTCGGCAGCCTGATCCGAGGGTGAATCACCGTGACATGGTACTCGCCTGGCAGGACCCCGGTCGTATCGTTTGTCGAACCTTGAAATTCCCCATGGGCGTCGGTCATCGCGAAGGCACCTTCACGTTCATCGTCGAATTCTCGATGAAACGTCAACTGGGCTCCCGGGACCGGCTTGCCCTGGTAGGTCACCTTACCACGGACTTGAACTGCTGGTGGAGTCGCCGGGGGCTGAGTCGGTCCGCATCCGGACTAGAAACACAGACAGCCCGCTAGCCAGATGGCGTAACTCATTTTTATGATTGCTGTTACGTGTTTTTAAAGGCTTGGGTTTAGAATTCTCTACGCCGCAAAATCAGCTCGCGAAGAAAAATGTGTCGCGGACTGTCGATTTCCGCTGTCGTCACTCGACGATTGGGTGAGGCACCTGAAATCACGGAATTTGCGAGGACGCGATGTGGACAACTCAATCGACTCTGCAGCCAACAGATCAACGGCCGGAACTCAAGCAGATGACGTGTTGCTGTTCTGGCAGGCCACCGGCCATCTGCACCTCGACACGGCTGCGGTTCGCCAGTGGCTTGTTACCAATTTTCCTGCTGGCCGCAGTTCCTAAATGCCCGGCCTGCGTGGCGATGTATTTCGCCATGGCAACCGGAATCAGCCTGTCGATCACCGCGGCATCGCAATTGCGGATGGGGATGATTGTCAGTTCGCTGGCCGTTCTGGCGTTGGCCTGCCTGATTGGTGGGAGATCTTTCTGGAGTCGATCAACTGGAATCAGGTGAGCGGCACGGCGCTAGCCGCCGGTTCTTCGGGTGACATCGACACACAGAACCGGTGGCTAGCGCCATGCCGCTCACCAGTCAACAGACACAACAAGGAACCATCATGGAAAATACAGTCCCTCATCCTGAAGTCGTCTCGCGAATTGACTGGCTGGCAGAACGCAAAACACTGCTGGACGCCGAGAAAGAATTAACGAAGCACTCGGATCGCGTGAACGCTCAGCGCCGCCGTCTGCCGATGGTCAAACTCGACAAGCAGTACACATTCAACGGTGACAACGGGAAGGCCAGCCTGCTCGACCTGTTCGAGGCTCGCCGGCAACTGATCGTCTACCACTTCATGTTCGATCCCGACTGGGACAAGGGCTGTCCGGGATGTACCGGATTGGTCAATGCCCTGGGTGATTTATCGATGCTCGCCAAACGCAACACCACGTTTGTGTTGATCTCACGAGCACCCCTGGAGAAGCTGCAACGCTACAAGCAGGAACAGGGCTGGGACTGGCCGTGGTTCTCGTCGTTCGAGTCCGATTTCAACTACGACTTTCATGTCACGCAGGATCACACCATCGTCCCGATCCAGTACAACTACCGGCAACAAGAAGAGCTGGAGGCTCGGAAGGCGGTGGAACCCTATTTCACGAAGGGCGAAACCCACGGCCTGAGCGTCTTCTTTCAACTCGACAACACGGTCTATCATACATATTCCACATACGCTCGCGGGTGCGAAGGTGTGACCGACTCCTACCGTCTGCTCGATCTCACCCCGTACGGCCGGCAAGAAGATTTCGAAGATTCTCCCGCAGGCTGGCCCCAGAAACCGACGTATGGTTCGTAGACAACTAGCTGATGGGAGGGCGAGGCTCCCGCCGAGCCTTAAGCGACCGCAGGTCGGCGTCCGCCGGAGGCCCCGTCTGATGCCTCCGGCGGTCGCCGAGCTAAAGCTCGTGTTAGGCTCTGCGGGAGCCTCGCCCTCCCATCAACCACAATGACAAATTCGAAACCGCATCTCATTCTCAATTTGGAAATTCATCCATGAAGTACATGCTCTTGATCTACAGCGAAGAACACTCCTGGACCGAAGCGGACCGCCAGGAATGTTTCAGGGAATCGCAACAGCTACAACGTGAATTGGAGGCTCAAGGTAAGTTCCTCGCAGCGGCACCACTGCTGCCGTCGGACCTGTCAAAATGCGTCAAAGTTCGTCAGGGGAAGCAGCACATCACGGACGGACCCTTTGCAGAGACGCACGAACAAATCGGTGGCTACTTCCTGGTTGAAGTGCGCGATCAGGAGGAAGCACTTGCCATCGCTGCACGCATCCCCGTAGCTCGTAAAGGAACGATCGAAGTCCGACCGCTGTATGATCTCTGCGGCACACCCGCCCATGCGTAATGTGGCACAAAGTAGCCTTCACGCTCCGTATGTCGATTGATGGGAGGGCGAGGCTCCCGGCGAGCCTAAGACGAGCTCTAGCTCGGCGACCGCCGGAGGCTTCGGGCGATGCCTCCGGCGGTCGCCGACCTGCGGTCGTCTTAGGCTCGGCGGGAGCCTCGCCCTCCCATTCGGTTACAACGTTCTAAGCCAAGACTTGCTTGAACACTTTGTGGTGCTCGACGCCGGTCAGCTTCTGGTCCAGACCTTGGTAGAAATAGCTCAGCTTTTCGTGGTCCAGGCCGAGCAAATGCAAGATCGTGGCGTGCAGGTCCGAGACATGACAGCGGTCCTCGACGGCATTGAAGCCGACTTCATCGGTCGCTCCGATGGCCTGGCCTCCCTTCACTCCTCCACCCGCCAGCCACATGGTGAAACCCTGCCAGTTGTGGTCTCGGCCCGGTTTGCCTAGGCCTTCGCTGGTCGGGGTGCGGCCAAATTCGCCGCCCCAGACCAGCAGGGTGTCTTCCCACAAACCCGTCCGCTTGAGATCAGTGATCAAGGCGGCAATTGGCTGATCGGTCTCGCCGGCGTGCAACTGATGATTCGTGATACAGTTATTATGTCCGTCCCAGGTATCCTCGATGTGACCGCCCCCGGAATAGAGCTGCACGAAGCGGACGCCCCGTTCCAGCAAGCGGCGAGTCGTCAAACATTTGCGAGCGAAATCCGCCGTCCGTGGTTGATTCAAACCATACATGTCTCGAGTCTGCGGCGACTCTTTTTCGAGATCCACAACATCCGCGGCCGAAGTCTGCATGCGATACGCGAGTTCGTAGGACATGATCCGCGCCGCCAGTTCCGAGTTCCCCGGTCGCTCGCGCAGATGCTCCTCGTTCAAGGTCTTCAGCAGATCAAGCGTTTTCCGTTGAGTCTGATCCGTCGTCCCTGCGGGCGTCGCCAAATCCAGCAACGGAGACCCACCGCTGCGGAACAGCGTTCCCTGATAGGCGGCAGGCATGTAGCCTGCGGTCCAGTTCGACGCACTGCCAATTGGGCCGCCGCGCGGATCGGTCATCACGACGAAGCTCGGCAGGCTTTCGTTCATCGTTCCGAGCCCGTAGCTCAGCCACGATCCCAGGCACGGCTTGCCGATCAACACGCTCCCTGTATTCATTTGCAGGCAGCCCGACGCGTGCGCCGCGGTATCGGCATGCATCGAACGAATCACGCACAAATCGTCGGCGTATTGAGACAGATGCGGATAGAGACTGCTGATTGGCAGACGGCTTTTTCCATGATTTTTGAACTCGAACGGCGAGTTCATCAGATGACCGACCGGTCGTCCGTTGGATCCCACCACCGCCGGACCTTTATAGGCCGTGCCGTCAAATTTCTTGAGTTCCGGCTTGGGATCAAACGTATCGACCTGACTCGGACCGCCATTCATGAACAGGAACACGACCCGCTTGGCCCGAGCCTCAAAATGGGGCGGCTTCGCGGCGAGAGCATATTCTGCAAGCGGCGATTTCTCTGCAGCGGGTAACCGGTTGTAGAATCCATCTCGGCTGAGCAAATCAATCAGTGCGAGGCCCGCAAAGCCGCCGCCGACCTGCCACAGGAATTCGCGTCGAGTGCGACCGCACGGGGTTTGGTTCGGTCGAAAACGGGATGATGTCATTGTGCTTGCTCCAATTTCCTGAGCGTCAAGGCCATTGGCTTTACTCAAAGTTCCATTCGCGTTCCCCCCCTCGCCCTGGTACTCCGGGGAGAGGGGACGGGGGTGAGGGGCGCTGCGAGCGTCCATCGCCTTAGCATTTTTCAAGGACTTTTTCTTATCTGGATTGAGACCGGAACATCGAAGGTTCATCGTGCCCCT
>JAKFVC010000014.1:49147-169728 GCA_021732415.1 Planctomycetaceae bacterium | reverse complement strand
GGGGCATGTCACGGTGTTGCAGCAGGCGGCGGAGCTGGGGGACGTGCTGGGCGTCGGGGTGAATAGCGACGCCAGTGTCCGCCGGTTGAAGGGAGCCAGCCGGCCGGTGATTGGCGAACGGGACCGGGCAACGCTGCTGGCGGCTCTGGGGTGCGTCTCGCATTTCGTCATCTTCGATGAGGAGACGCCGCTCGATCTGCTGCACCGGTTGAGGCCAGACGTGCTGGTTAAAGGGGGCACGTACCGGATTGACGAAGTGGTCGGGCGAGCCGACTCCCGTCGGTCCGATTGGGACGCATTTCGGAGGTGGCCAACAGCGTGGCGTGATTCTCCCTTCAGCGGGCACGGCACCGTTTGGCAGCGGGGGCTTTCCTTGCACTCAGTCAGCCGCCGAATTACCATAATTTACCGTGCGTATACGCACGAGTATTTCCGAGGCACCAATGAAGATCAAAAGCGAACTCCCGTTGGCACTCCGCACCGCTTACTTGGCACTTCACCGCCAGTCGGATTCACAATTCGCGCCGCATGGCCTCACTGCGGACCAGTTCGTTCTCCTCGCAGCTCTCTCACGGGGACAAGCACTCACCCAGCGGGAACTCGCTCGCCGTATGCCATCCGATCCAAGCACAGTGAGGGCGATGCTCGTCCTGCTGGAACGGCATGGACTAGTCCAACGAGACACCCATCCGACTGACTCGCGAGCACGTACGGTGGCTCTCACCGCGGCGGGAAAGCGGAAGTTTCGGCAACTCTGGACAGCGGGCGAACCGATTCGGGCGAAGATGGTCGGCTCACTTCAGCACGACGAGGCTGAAACGTTGGTGAGACTCCTGATAAAAGTTGCTGAGTCGTTGAATGCGGTGAGCGTGCCGCTCGATAGTGAAACATCCAATCAGACGCAAGAGGTTGAATCGTGAGCGAATGCATCGTTAGGCTCGTCGCGTGGGTCATGCTGGCACTCACCGCAGCGCCGGTACTGGCACAATCCAGCGACAGGGTGTTCCCCGCGCCGCCTGATGGTTTCGACGCCCGCCGCGATGGCATCGAACGTGGCAAGCTGGAATTGGTCGAGTACAATTCGACGACAGTGGGGATCAAGCGCCGGGCTCGGATCTACATGCCGCCGGGATACTCGCGCGATCAAGAATATCCAGTCTTGTACCTCCTTCACGGCATCGGCGGCGACGAGAACGAGTGGGCTCGCAGCGGCGCGCCCGACGTGATTCTCGACAACCTTTATGCTGACAAAAAGGCAGTGCCCATGATTGTCGTGCTGCCGAACGGCCGCGCTGGAAAGGACGTGACGGCGCGCGACTCCATCCCCAAACAGTCGCCGGCGTTTGCCGCCTTCGAGCAGGACTTGCTGAAGGATCTGATCCCTTTCATTGAAAAGAGCTACTCGGTCAAGGCCAACCGCGAGTCGCGAGCCCTTGCCGGTCTGTCGATGGGTGGTGGCCAGTCGCTGAATTTCGGCCTCGGCAATCTCGATACCTTTGCCTGGGTCGGCGGGTTCTCTTCCGCTCCCAACACAAAACCTCCCGCAGAACTCTTCAAGGAGCCAGAGCAGGCGATCAAAAAACTTCGGCTGTTGTACGTCGCCTGCGGCGACAAGGATGGGCTGTTCCGGATCAGTCAGGGCGTACACAACATGCTCGATGAAAAGAAAGTGCCGCACCACTACAATGTCATTTCCGGTGGCGGGCACGATTTCAAAGTGTGGAAGGGCGACCTGTTCCACTTCGCCCAATTGCTGTTCCGTGAACCCAAGGTCGACTGACCGGGGAGTTGCCCATGACATATGTTTCGCTTCGCGGGCAAGCAACGTCCACTCACGATCCGCACCGGGCTTTGCTCGCCGTGTCGGAAGCGATCGTCGCACACCGAGATCCGCAGGCTCTGTTTCACGAGCTGGCCGACCGGCTCCAGCACGTCGTACACTTTGATTTCGTCTCCCTGGTCATCCACGAGGCAACCGACAATACCATGCGTCTGCATGTCCTCGAAACATGCGAACCCGTACTACCCGGCGCGACAATTGTCCTCGCGGTTGAAGAAGACCCGTCAGGGTTGGTGTGGCAGACGCAGGAGCCCCTCATTGTGTCGAGCGAGGACGAGCTGAAACGCTGGCCGCGGTTGCTGGAACAAGTAAAGCCGTATGGAGTGCAGAGCCTCTGCTGGCTGCCGTTGACCACATCCCGACGACGAATGGGCGCCCTGGTTTTTTCGTCCAAGCGGCCGTCGTCCTATGCAAACTCGGAAATGAGCTTCTTGCAACTCGTCGCCAACCAAGTGGCTGTGGCATTCGAGAATGCCGAGGCCTTCCAGGAGATTCAAACGCTCAAGGACAAGCTTTCCAAGGAGAACGCCTATCTGGAGGAGGAGATCCGCACAGAGCACAATTTTGGCGACATCGTCGGCAACAGCGCTGCGCTCCGCCGGGTCATGAAGGAGGTCGAGACTGTCGCTCCCACCGGTTCCACGGTCCTCATTCGTGGCGAGACCGGCACGGGTAAGGAACTCGTCGCCCGGGCCCTGCATGAGCGAAGCCCTCGCCATGACCGCAGTTTCATCAAGCTCAACTGTGCGGCTATCCCCACAGGCTTGTTGGAAAGCGAGCTCTTCGGCCACGAGAAGGGTGCCTTCACCGGCGCTATCAGCCAAAAGATTGGTCGCTTTGAATTGGCCCACCAGGGGACGTTGTTTCTGGACGAAGTCGGCGACATTCCGGCAGAGTTGCAGCCCAAACTTCTTCGCGTTCTGCAGGAGCAGGAGTTCGAGCGCCTCGGCGGCACGAAGACGATCAAGGTGGATGTGCGGTTGGTGGCGGCCACCCACCGCGACCTGGCGAAGATGGTGACCGACGGCCGTTTCCGCGAGGACCTCTACTACCGCCTGAACGTCTTCCCAGTAACACTGCCAGCGCTGCGGGATCGGTCTGACGACATCCCGCCGCTGGTCCGACATTTTACACAGCGGTTCGCACGACGGATGGGCCGGCGTATCGAGACGATCCCCTCCGCGGTCATGGAGGCTCTGGTTCGCTACTACTGGCCCGGCAACATCCGGGAACTGCAGAACGTCATTGAGCGCGCGGTGATCCTGACGCCCGGGCTCTCGCTCCAAGTTCCCCTCAGTGACCTACAGTCCGCCACCGCGCCGGCCCCTGCTCCGACCGCCGCCGTGACGCTGGCAGACGCCGAGCGGGAACACATTCTCGGAGCAATCCTAGACGCCGGTTGGGTGCTGGGCGGTCCGAAGGGCGCAGCGGCCCGCCTCGGGATGAACCGGTCCACGCTGCTCTGGAAGATGAAGAAGCTCGGCATCAATCGGCCCGAATAGCGCCAGCCCGTTGGCGCCGGCGCTGACTGGCTGGCGCGCCAATGCTGGCGCCTCTTCTCTATACGGCTATCTGCCGCGGGTTTGGTCAATCTGCAAGTCTAGCGTCAAGCCTATCTTACGACGCGAAGTGCTAACTCTAGCCGCGTTGGCATGGCCTGTGCTTTAGCTAAGGCATCCGTCAATGATCAGCTCTCAGGATAAGCCATGCTCAGGATTACGGTCCACGAAGATGCGAGCTCCATCACTTTCCAACTTGAAGGAAGGTTGGCGGGGCGCTGGGTCCAGGAGCTAAAGGAATGCTGGCAGCGGACTGCGGCGAAGCAGCAAAAGCCGATCGTCCGTGTCGATCTGGCGGGTGTGACCTTCATTGATGCCGAGGGTCAGGCTTACCTGGTGGACCTACACCACCAACGGGCGGAGCTTGTCGCCGCCGACTGCCTGACCAAGGCGATCGTCGCTGAAATCTCAGAGACTCGTCGACTGGTCACAAGACACATTGAATCCGAAGCACCGAGTGATGGTGACCGAAAACCTTGAACGGCGGGGCGAACTTGCCCTACAGCTCGAATGCTCAGCCGCGGAACCTACGCCCGGCCGTTGATCCAACAAATATGATCCGGTGACCAGGTTCGTGCCTGTTCACAAATTTACCTCGAAAGGAACATGTCATGACGAGATTGTTACAACGCAGTGGCGCGATCCTGGCTGTGATCGCAGCCAGCCTGATCTTCGCCACAGCCGGGCTGGCGCAGATGCCAGGTTCACCGTGGAAGAAAGCAGCGCCGTTCCCTGAGCCAGATGAGGAACTGTACAGCGCTGTCCTGGACGGAAAGATGTACGTGATCGGCGGCTGGGGCGAGGGCAAGGCCCGTGGAGTCAACTACGAGTATGACCCTGCGACTGAGGCGTGGACTAAGAAAACGCCAATGCCGCGGCCTACACATCACGCAGCCCTGGCTGCCTACAACGGCAAGATTTACGCCTGCGGCGGCTTCGTCCCCCCGGAAAAGAGCCCGCTCCCCATCGGGGCTGCCTGGCAACCGACCGACGACATGTGGGAATACGATCCGACCGCTGATTCGTGGAAGGCGCTGGCCCCGCTGCCGACCAAGCTCGGTTCGGCGGTGGCAGTCGAAGCCTTTGGAAAGATTCACTTGATCGGCGGCGTGACCACTGTGGAAGGCTCCAAAGCGCCATTCTTCACATTCATGGGACCTGCCAACGTGCTGAGCACCAATCACGTTTACGATCCCGCCACGAACAAGTGGGAGAGTCGCAAGCCGATGGCCGTACCGCGAAATCACGCCTTCGCCGCGAACGTGAACGGCAAAATCTACGTCATCGGCGGCCGCACCGGGCATGGATTCATCATGGCAGCCACCAACACCGATGTCGTGGAAGAGTACGACCCCGCAAACGACTTGTGGAGTGCTCCGAAGGAACGGATGCCGACGCCCCGCAGCGGCGGCGGCTGTGGTACCGACGGCCGCAGAATCTACGTCGCTGGCGGTGAGGTGACGACCAAGCAACTCGTCGGCACCTATCGATGCATCGAGGCCTATGATCCGGCGACCAATTCCTGGGCGACGCTCCCTTCCATGCCGATGCCGCGTCATGGCGTGGCGGGCGCGGTGATTGGCAATCGCTTTCACCTGGTAAGCGGCATGATCACGTCGGCCGGGGCGATGGCGATGCTCGACCCCAAGCTCGAAGTCCACACGGGGTCACATGATGTGCTGGAACTGGCGAGTCCGTCGCCGTCAATCAACCTCAAGACGAGCACCACTTCGCTCAGCAAACCGACGACTTACGTCCGCTACGACATCAAGAGTCCCGAAGGCCAGAAGATGCTCGACAAGTACGCGAAGGCCATCAAGATCATGCGCTCGCTGCCCGACCGCGACCCCCACTCCTGGAACTGGTGGTGGTACACGCATTGGGTCAAGGGACCGCCGGCGTTTCTGTGGGAAGAGTCTCGGAAACATAAGACCGCAGTGATTGCATCGCTGCCAGCGGACCTGCAGAGTTTCGCCGAAGCGACGTGGAACGGCTGTCAGGCACACCCCTTCAACCCCGAAAACCCGGAGCAGTATCAGCAGTGGTATTTTCTGCCGTGGCATCGCCTGATGCTGTCTCAGTTTGAGCAAACGATTCGCGAGGTCCTCAAAGATGAAGAATTTTCGCTCCCCTACTGGAACCCGGTTACCGGCAACGAAGTCGATCTGTCACTTCCCCTGGTCTTTCGCGACCCTGGCAGTCCGCTGTTCAATGGCACGCGCAACCCGTGGGTCAATGGGGGCGAGCGGATCGACAACGTCTACATGAATTGGCTGACCTTGGACTGCCTCAACGAGAAGACGTACATCGACTCGGCGACGGGCAGCCTCGGCTTCTGCCCCCGGCTTGACATTAACCCACACTTCTTAACTCATGTTGCCATCGGTGGCGACATGGCCGACTTCGCCACGGTGGGCGGCGACCCGCTGTTCTATCTCCATCACTGCAACCTGGATCGCGTTTGGGAAAGCTGGAATCGGCTGGGCAATGCGAATCCCACCGATCCCAAGTATCTCGACCGCAAGTTCACCTATGCAGACCGCAACGGCAAGCGAATCGACATGCCGGTCAGCGCGGGCGACCGTGTCGCACAGCTCGGATACGAATATGACAAGTACGAACAACCGCCCAAGGCGGGGTCTGGCGCGCCGAAACTGGCAGTTGCACCGCTCGCCCAGACTTCGCCCGTCAGTGGCGAGGCCGCCACGCCTGTCGCCGGGCCTGCTCGGGCTGCGACTTGGAGTTTGCCCGACAGGGATGGAAAGATCGTTTCGCTGAGCCAGTACAAAGGCCGACAAGTCGTGCTGATCTTCTACGAAGGCTACGGCTGCATCCGCTGCATGGAGCAGCTCAACAACTTCGCGAAGAAGGCCAAAGAGTTTTCTGAACTGGGAATCGACCTGGTCGCCATCAGCACCGATGTGCCGAAAGACCTGAAAAATGCGCTGGTCGACTACGAAAAGGAAGGCGGCTTTCCGATTCCGCTGTTGTCCGACGCCAAATTGGAAGTCTTCAAGGCCTATGGCTGCACCGAATCTGACAAGCAGCCGTTGCACGGGACATTCCTGATCGACGCTCAGGGCCGAGTTCGATGGCGAAACATCAGTAACAGTCCGTTCAACGATCCGGCAGCTCTGCTGACTGAGGCCAAGCAGTTATCACGCGATGTAGCGGCACGCTAAGCGTCAGTACTTGGCCGAAGATGGCAACAGACTGGGGGGTCGCAGGCGAAGGCGGAGCCGCGCCTGCGACCTTGGGTACACCAAGAAATAATGGCACGCGACATTCGGAGATATGAAATGAGCATCCACAAAACTGGGACGTGTTTGATAGTCCTGATCCTACTGTTTTCACCCATCATCGGTTGGGCGTATGAGCGAGGCACAGTCGAGCGTTTCGCCACGCTGCCTCCGGGCGAGGCGCATCCCGAGGGGATCGCCGTCGACCGCCAGGGCAATGTCTACGTCGTCACGGTGGCAGCAAATAAAGCCGAAACGAGTGAGGGATCACTGATCGTGTTTGATCCGCAGGGCAAGCACTTGCGAACGGTCACGATTGCCGGCTCAAGCCGTTTGCTGCTGGACGTTCGCTTCCACCCGAAGACGGATCAGTTGCTCGTGATCGATTACCAGGGGGCTAAGGTTTTGGCAGTTGATGCCATTCGTGGCACCTCGTCCGTCTTCATGACGGTGGCAGGCAAAAATCCCGGCCTGGACGGGATGACGTTCGACAATGCGAGCAATCTGTACGTGACTGATGCTCACGAGGGCATCATCTGGAAAGTCGGGCCAAATGGCGGCGAGGCGACGGCTTGGGTCGCCAGCCCGCTACTGAAGCCCACCCGGCCGCCGCCTAAGATCGGCGCGAATGGTCTGGCGTTCAACAACCAGCAGACGGCGTTGTTCGTCGCTAATACGGCGAACGACACGATCGTGAAAATACCCGTGACCGGCTCCGCACCGAAGGCCGGTACGCCCGAGGTGTTAGTGAACCGCGCCGGTGGAGGACCGGACGGCCTCATCATCGACGAGAACGACAATCTCTGGATCGCCTGTAATCAGTCCAACGAGATAATGGTGCTTGAGCCCAAGCAAGGCCGAGTAATCGCAAAACTCGGCGACTTCGGCGGAATTGACAGCGACGGGGCGCCCATCGGATTTCTGTGGTCGAATAGCCTTGTCTTCCACGGCGATGATGTCCTCGTCACCAACCTGTCGCTCAATGTTGCCGCCTTCACTTCCCCGAGTCTGCGGACAGTCGACGGACCGTGGGCTGACCAGGTGAAGGTCCACACTGTCTCGAAAATCAAGAAGCGCATCCCCGGCGTTCCAAAGTGATGTCAGTGCGCGTGAACGCCCCGGTTCAAACTGACCTGTCTTAGTCTCCGCGGAAGGCCCGTGGATAACGAAGGCGACATTCGTTGGGATGGGCCAAATGGCGCGCCACCTGTGCGGCTCTGTCGCACCCCAAATGAACGCTACGCGAAAAACAAACCAACAGCTTCAGGCCGGATGTGGAAGAATACCGTCGAATCGGCACACCGCATTTATACCGTGGCAACTCCAGGCTGGCTCGGCGCACTTGTTGCTTTTGTACCGCACAGTTTTGAATCATCACCCCAACCAGGGAGTCCAAAATACTCGCGACGCCAACGGAATTGCGAAGCATTCAAACCCGCCACGGAGGAGCAATACACCTTTATCTCAGGAGAGCAGTCATGAGCGCCAGAGTGGACCAGTTCTGCGACAAGTTGAGGGACCGCCTCAACACATTGGAAGACCAGTTGACAACGCTGAGGACGAACGTCCAAAAGCTTCCGCAGCAGGGCGAACAGGCTCTGCAGAAGTGCCTCACCCAGGCCCGCAGCAAGATCGAAGTGGAAAAGAAGAAGGTCGAGCAGGCCCAAGCCAGCTTGAAGGCGCGGGCCGAGCAGAAGATCGGCCAGGCGAAGGAAGTCATTAGCCAGTGGAAGGCCAAAGGCGAGCTCAGCCTGTTGAACGCCCGCGCCGAACTGGCCGAGCAATATGCGGCCGACGCCGTTTACGTCGCGATTGCCGCGCTGTCCGACGCCGAAGAGGCAATCATCGATGCCGTGATCGCTCGAAGCGACGCCGTCCAAGCGGAAACCCCTGCGGCCGCCGCCCGCTAGTTGGTCCTGGTTTGTTGCCAGCGCCCGCGGGCCGACGACAACTTCCCGGCGTTGGACCGATGATTGTCGCCGGTCCATTGGCAGCAGCGCTACTGGGAAGCCTCGAAGCCGCGGCCCTGGGCGGCGCGACGGCCGGGCTGCTCGGCGCGCTCGTGGGTTAGGGCGTCTCTAAGGAACACATCCTCAAGTACGAGCAAAATATCAACGCAGGCAAATACTTGTTAGTGTACCTAAGATCGAAATACGAGGTAAAGTCCGTGTTCACACACGGTCGCTGAATCAAGTTGTTCAGTTCACCGGATGAGGAAATTCAACAAACGAAAGGACGAACCATGTTCGACTTACTCAAAGAGGCCGTCTTTACCAGTGTAGGACTGGCGAGCCTGACGCGCGAAAAAGTGGAACAGCTTGCTGCCGAGGTCGGACGCCGGGCCCAGCTTTCTGAACAGGATGTGAAGGCGTTTCAAACTGAAC
This sequence comes from Planctomycetaceae bacterium, assembly GCA_021732415.1. Lineage (GTDB taxonomy): Bacteria > Planctomycetota > Planctomycetia > Planctomycetales > Planctomycetaceae > JAKFVC01. The sequence goes on along the minus strand of JAKFVC010000014.1, from coordinate 160,706 downwards.
TCGCCAGCCGGACGGATCAGGCCCGTCAGGAGTTCCAATCCGAGATTGATCGCCGCATCGACCATGCCTTTATCCAATTGGGGATCATCAAGGCCGGAGTCAAGAGGGAGGGTGAGGCAGTCCGACAAGAGCTCGCTACCACCATCGACAAGCGAGTCGAGGAGGTAATCCAGCGGCTAGGAGTGGCCCGGGCGGACGACCTGCAAGCCCTGACGATTCGCGTTGAAGCCTTGGAAAGGAAGCTGTCCGCCAAGTAGCCGGATCACGCCGACGTGACCAGATCGGAAACAACCATGTGGTGCATTTCCGCAACGCTCGCATGTAGCAGTAGACCTTTGCTTGAATTGATCAGTCCGACGAGCGGAATTGGCAGGCAAGCACTGAAATGAATCGTTAGAAGTCGATCTTGGCCCTGAGGCCAAGCACAAGCGAGGTGTCGGCATTTGTCTGGATGGGTGTGACCACTTGCAAGTCCGCGGTGACGTGACACCAAGGCGTCACTGCCGTGTTGTAAAACAGTTCCAGGCCGCGCTCGTCGCGCACTGGCGTGATAAGTCGGGCGACATCCTTAAAGTCGTTGCTGAAGCCCAAGTAGTAATACGCAATGCCAAAGGTATCAAGTTGCCGGCTGGAGATCGGGCTGCTCCCGCCGATGCCAAGTATGCCGGACCATCTGATCGGGTCTGGCTTACCGTCGCTGATCCCGAAGTTGCCGAACACGCCCCAGCTGCGCGTATTATCCGTGGGGTCCACCCATAGCGCCTGATCGAACAGGTAGGCCATCCACCAGGAACCTCCAACCGGAGTCGTCACGGCCGACGGGGGAAGTGTGCCTTGCAGCACCTGAGGTAAGAGATTCAAGGATTGCGGATCCACAATGGCATAGCTCCCGGAACTATACGCTCCCCAGACGCTTTGATGTCCCGGCAGTCCGAAGAACTTGGTTGGCAGGCTCAGGGTGGGATAGATAATCGCCCCATTGTTGAAGAGCACATCGAAGCCACTAGTCGTGGAGTCATCGTTGGTGTCGTACACAGTCAGCGTGAACACAGGGTAACCGCCAGCCAGAAAGGCAGCCCCGGCGCCCAACGTCGAATAGTTCATCGTCCGTCCCAGGATCGGATTCCAGACGAACGCGGCATTCATGAAGCCAGCATCGAGTCCGCGCCCGCGCATGAAAGGTTGCTGGATGTTGTCAATCGTATTAATCTTCCCGCCGAAGATGACTAGATTTTCCGATAGTGCCTGGGTGAACTTGACAGCGGTTAGAGCCGTCGTGTTGCCGGTAAAGACCGGATGGGCCCGGCCAATATTCACCGGCACGACGGCTCCGGTGAAGAGGTTTACGGAATCGCCATAGACGGTTTCGCCATGCAGGTTAATGCCGAGTCCTGGCCACAGCCCGGCCTTCTGACCGTCCACGTTTACCAGGTAGTCATCTCGGCCTCCGAACCGGAAACCGTCCTTCAGCCCGCCATCGGCCGTCCCTTGGTAGTACTGTGTCGCGCTGATGTCGAAGGTGTAACCATCGTCTCGCAAATTCTCGCGCAGACAACACCAATCGCCAGTCAACTTCGGCCGGGAATTCCAGGGTCCGCCGAACGGAGGAAGCAATGGGGCAATGCTGGCCGAGGGGACGCAGGTCTCACCGCCGGCGCGCTCATTACCGGCTGGCGGGTCGCCGACGGTGTCCAAGTCACTGACACTCGCGCCGTCCAAGACGGCGCTAGATGGAAAGTCGAGGCGGTCGAACAGCGAACGTGCGACTTCTGAGTCACTGTCGACTGGCGGGGCGGCGCCGTCGATTAACTCCCTCGGCTCCGGGTCGATATTGCTACTAGAGGGAGGGTTTGGCAGCTCGGCCCAAGCGCGAAGGGCGCAGGTCCACATCAGGCACAGGGGAAGCAAGACCAGGCGACCGTAAGTAGATATTCGCATCTCGCACGTAGCCTGGTGTCCAAACGACTTGCCATCTGCCCATCACTCTGAGCCGTGTGAGAAAACAGGTTCCGCGCCGCAACTGTCGCGTCCCCACCAGGGAGCCAATTTATGAGTTCTATCGGTCGTGCATGGATGGCGGCTTCATACAATTCTGCGAGACTTCACGAAAGTTCTTTTTCTAGCGGTTTTGTGGAATCTGCGTCTGATTCAGGCACGCAAGAAGCTCACGCCGCTTGCATATGGAACGCCAGCATCAACCGCCGATCCGCGAGATCTGTCAGACCGTGCTATCACAAGTCTCGGTTGCTTGTTCGCTCGGATCGCCACGAGCGACTTCGCCAAGTGCGTCGAGCACCAGCGTATCGCTTCTCTTCCGTTCGGACTATTATGTCATGGAACACCCCACACCAAGTCTCTTGGTGACGGCTTCCGGAATAAATCCATGACCGCACCCCGCAAACTGCGCGTCGGACTCGCGCTGGGCAGCGGCTCTGCCCGTGGTTGGGCGCACATCGGCGTCATCCGCGAGCTGGAAGCGGCGGGCATTCGGCCGGACGTAGTTTGCGGCACATCGATCGGCGCGCTCGTCGGCGGCGCCTACGTGGCCGGAGAGTTGGATCGGCTGGAAGAGTGGGTGCGGACACTGACCATGAAGGATGTGATCGCCTTCATGGATTTTACGCTGAGCGGCGGACTGGTGCGCGGCTGCCGGCTGATGGACCACTTTCGTCACCACTTCACGGATCGGCGGATCGAGCAGTTAGCCACTCCCTTCGCGGCCGTCGCCACGGCGCTGGAGACGGGCGCGGAGATCTGGTTGCGCAGTGGTTCGTTGTTCGAGGCCGTAAGGGCATCGGTCGCTGTGCCGGGATTCTTTGCCCCGGTGTTGCGTGAAGGCATGGTGCTAGTCGACGGCGGGCTGGTGAATCCCGTGCCCGTGTCCTTGGCCCGCGCGATGGGCGCCGACATTCTGATTGCCGTCGATCTTGGTTCAGACATCCTCGGTCGTCGCCTGCACCCTGATCCGTCTTCCAAAGCGCCGGAAAGCGCCATCGTCGATTGGATGCGCAGGTTGCAGGACAACCTGGGCGTGCATGTGCAGCCGCAGCCGTGTGACGGACCCACGATGCCGTCGATCCTCGATGTGTTGACCACCAGCATCGACATCATGCAGGTGCGCATTTCGCGCAGCCGCATGGCAGGGGAGCCGCCCAACATCATCGTGGCACCACGTCTGGCCCATCTTCGTCTGCTCGACTTTCAGCGGGCCCAGGAAGCCATCGAGGAAGGCCGCCGCGCGGTGCAGCGCGTCGCGCACAACCTAGCCGAGCTCAATCATGAAACACTTTGAACCCAATGGCGTCGTTATGGCCCACGAAGTTGATGGTCCAGCGCGCGTCGGTCACATCGACAGTCACAGAGACCGAACTGATCGTCTCGACACACTTGCTCAGAGTGTTTTTGGCTGCCCTATCAATAACAAGATTCGCGATCTGCGGTATCAACTACTCTACGGCTTGGCCGCTCCAGTACTGCACGCTCATCGCAATAGCATTGCGAGTCGCAGTTTTCCTTATCCACGAATTTGTTTCCCATGCGACTTCTGCCTCAAACTTGAAGCGAAACGAGGATGACCTCTGCAACTTCATTCAACAGATTCCAGGATGGCACTCCGCGACGATTACTGAGGGGCCATTGCTGTCGCCGGTGGGAGATTCGACGACTCCCGGTGGCGGAACATTGACGATTCAAATGACAGTCAATGGAACTAGCAAGAAGGCACGCGATCTATTGACGACTCCTGCGGCCGGCACATTTGGAACGACTGCCGGAATGCAGTTCAGTAACGGCACCCTGACCCTGCAGATTGATCTGGGACCGAACGTCACCGGAGCGGCGGTGCAGTCATTCCTGCGGGGCCTCAAGTTCTTGACCAAGGGCGCCGGACTGAAGGTGACAACACGGACGCTCCACGTCACGTTGTCTAATTCACATGGCGAATCGAGCTCAGTGTCGCAAACGATCAATGTGCTCAAGAAAGCCTGACAGACGCCGCTGAGACTGGCGTAAACATCAAACGAAACTGCTCCAATAGGACCGCGCTGAAGCGATTCAATGAATCAGGGCGTGCGAAACTCATATCTCGCACGCCCTGTGATGTTTGAAACCCGTGTCAGTTGACTACGGTCACGTCAGGATCAAGGTCTCGAAGTTGTTAATCTTCGACTTGACCTTCTTGGCCAGCGGTGACCCCGTGTATTCGGCGATGGACACAGCACTTCCAGAGAAGGTGTCGACTCCAGCACCACCGTCGAACTGGAACTTCGTCGCCGCACTAAAGGCCGGCGACGCAGCATTGGGCCCGATCGTCAATGAGTCGGTTCCGGACCCCAACTGAATGAAGACGAGATCATTGAAAATTGCCGTGCCACCGGAAGCAATCGTCACGACGTCGCTGCCCGCACCCGTGTCGAGCCGCGTGACGCCATTCACTTGCGCTGTACCGGTGGTGGCGATGTTGATCGTATCGACTCCACCGCCCAAGTCAGTGTAGTTGAGGCTGCCCAGGGTCACAGTCTGCAGGCTCACTGTTGCAGAACCCGATCCATCCTGTACCGTGAGTCCTTTGGAAACCGTAACCAGACTCGCGTTACCAACAGTCAGGCTGGTGTCACCGGCCCCTACTTCGAACAGATTGAAACCAGTACGTCCGCTGATCGTCGTCTGGTTCATGACCAGTGAGCGGCTTCCAGCTGAGGCCTGGTTGGTGATCTGCAGATTGCCGGAGATCGAATTCGGACCGCTGGCACCAAATGTCAACGCCGTACCCCCAGCACCGGTGGCTGCGTTGTTGATCGTCACATTTCCGACGGCGTTTGCACCGAGTGTCGTCAATCGATTGACGCCCACAGAGTTCGTGCCAGCCGCTCCATTAGTGATCACGAGGTTTCCCGTGACGGAAACCACCGACGTCGCGGCCGCGCCACCAATTACCACCCCGTTCGAAGTCGTCGCCGTCCCATTCGTCAGGTTGATGCCCTTGGTCGAAGACAACCGGGTCGCGGTAATCAAGTTCGTCCCCGTGCTCGCCCCGTTGCTGGCCGAAACGACACCCAGGAACGTGTTGGACACCGCTCCGTCGAAAGTAATCGTGTTGGCTGGGCTGCTGCCGTTGGTGAACGATGCGGATGTCGTACCCGTGTCCGTAACATCGGTGACGGTGATCCCGTTGCTAGTGGTCGCGGTTCCGTTCTTAACCGTGACGTTCCCCTTCAACTGCAGCGAACCAACCGTGCCCACCAGGGAGACGGAGTTCGTCGCGTTGTTGCCATTCGTAATGGTGGTGGTGCCAACAATGCTCTTCGCCACCGTGTTCGGGAACTGGACCGAGGCCGCCCCGGTGCCGCTGCCATTGGTGATGGTGACATTGCCTGTCACCCCGGTGTCGCGAGCGTTGACGCTATACCCCCCGGTGTTGGCCGCATTCGACTGTGTGATCACCAGGTTGCCAGCAATCGCATTCGGAGCTTGAGACCCCAAATCCGCAGTCTGCAATCCAGTTCCGCCATTGGTGATCGACACATTTCCACTTGCCGTGACATTGTCGAGAGACACAATCTGGGCGCCACCAGTTCCGGTGTCGATATTAATATTTTGAACGCTCAAGGTGTCCGTAGTGAATCCCAATGCGACGTTGTCAGTGCCAGCTCCACCAAGGACAGACAGGTTACCCGTCAGCGTCAAGGCCCCGGTCGTAATCATAATGTCATTGCCGTTGCCCAAGTCGACCGTCAGATCGCCACTATCCAGCTTGAAACCTGCACCACCATCGAGCGTCAAAGTCTCGTCACCGTTACCCAGCGAGATCGACAGGTTGCCGGTCACGAGAAAGGGCCCAGCACCCGCACCGGTGAAAGTCGTTCCACTCAGCATTACGGTGTTGTTGGCGGTGAACGTCACAGTGACGTTGTCCGCGAATCCGCTGCCGGTCAGGGTTAGATTGCCATTGGAGAAAGCCGTCGCCACCTGGCTGGCCAGCACCAGACGATTTTCGAGGGATTCGATGGCCGACGCCGTGTCGGTCATCATTCCCCGCGCCTTGCGCTTCCGCGCAAAGGCATTCGTGCCAAATAAGTTCAGCATAAGGTTCTGTCGCTCCCGATTGGAGGGTGATTGATCGAAATCAAGAAACACAATCCAGGAAACGACTAATTCTCGACGCCACCATCCACAGTGGCTGTGCAGAGTTGGAAGGTGTCGGCGACTTGATTGCCGACTTCGCAGAAGTCTTCGACGTCATCAAACACGGTGCCGGCGACGCTGGCCGAGTGACCGGTGAGACCCGAGTAGCTGTAGTCTTGATTGATATTCCCGATCGCGTCGGCGATGTCATCTAATTCGCTGGTGATCGAGTTGCGGAGGGTATTCAAACCAACCAGGAGACCGAGGACCAGCATGGTCGCGATCAGAACCAATTCCGAAGAAACGATGAAACCAGATTCGTCAGCGATGAACTGCTTCAACATGAGAACTCTCCACTCGTGAAAAATAAGCTGCAGTGAATGGAAGTTGAATGGCGAGGATTACGGCCCTTCCAAGGTAGCCCAATCTCGTGGCGCATCTTCAAACAGCTCGCGTCGGCCAAGGCGGAGCGTTCGGGGAATTGAAGCAGATTCCATTCCCTGCAAATGTGCATAACTCGTTAAGGTGTCACTGCCGGACGCAATTCACGTATCGGGCGATAATAAGCTGGTGACGGACTCAAGCTGTGTTTCCAGGCGAGCGCAACTCGAACGTAAAGCGTTGCCCGGAGTTAGCATTTATTAGGCTTGCAGGAAGAGGGTCTCGACCAGTTGTCAGAAGTTCGCAACGTCTACTGGATCGCAATATTCAAGGTGTCGCTGCGCCCTTACCTCTGCATTGCACGAGACTTACGTGTGAATTGATGGTTTACACAGCGGAGTCAGGAGAAATCCACGTAGAATCAGATGCAATGTTAATTTCAAGTGAAGGCACGTCGTAGAATCAGGACTTCGAACGCCGCCGGACGGGCATCCCAGAAATAAAAAACCCGGAGTGATCTACTCCGGGTTCTGTACTAGCACTTAGATGCACCGTCAAACGGCACACGATCGTGTCTATCTCTTCTATTTAGAAGTTCGAACTGACTGGCAAGGCACTGCTGATCTTGCGGCCTCTCGATCGTGATGTCACGAATGAGTCCGTGCTATCCACCGCTCCATCCCCGTTCATATCGTATTCCGCATTGTACGGCTGGCCAATCTGAGCGTTGATATTGCTGACGTCCGCAACATCAACCGACCGATCCCCCGCCTGGTCACCCAGCAATCGGTAGAACGTTTCGGCCGTTTCGAATACTCCGTCCCCATTGAGGTCGAGTTCCAGCTTATAGTAGCCATCGCCCGTCGTCGAATTGGGGCTGCCGCCGATTCCGTTGGATCCGAAATCGAACGACAGATGGTTCGACCCATTGGTGTGAGTGATCACCCCAACCAGCGAGACGTTCGACGCGGTCGGACTCAAATTATTGTTGCCACTCGCATCACGTGTGGATAGCAGATCCTGTCGAGTCAACCGGATACGGCCGGAACTGAGGAGTGCCAGGGCATCCAGTCCCGATGCCGACCCGAACGACAGGTCGATGTACCGGATGAACGACCTTTGAGTCTGCCCCAATTGCAGTTGATAACCGGTCAGCGTGGGTGTGATAACCGGAGGAGCGGTCACGTTGATCGTGACCGTGTTGCTGGTAAAGAGCCCACCACCATCCGTGACCTTCACCGTCAGGGTGACTGTCGGATTGGTATCATGGTTGAGCTTCGTCGTATCGGCGACAGTGATCACGCCAGAATTACTGATGGCGAACGCCCCCTGGCTATTTCCGCTCGTAATCATGAACGTCGTGGTGTCTCCCACGTCGCTGTCGCCAGTGACCACGGTACCGACCTCGGTTCCATTGGCCGCGCCCTGCGCCACGGTGAACATCTGCGGAGCGATCGTCGGAGCTTCGTTCACGTCGGTCACGTTGACCGTCACGTGACCGAGACTGGTCAAACTGCCGTCGCTGACGGTGTAGTCGAAACCGGCCGTCCCGCTGAAGCTCGTGGCCGGAGTAAATGTAATCGTCCCATCACCATTCAACACCACGGTACCGGTCGTCGCGTTGCTGACCGCCGTGACTGACAGTTGAGCATTCGTGTTATCGACGTCAGTGTCGTTCCCCTTCAAGTTGCCCTGCGTGAGAACCAGACTCGTGTGCTCGTTCATACTGACAGCATCAGCCACCGCAACTGGAGCGTCATTCACGGCCGTAATAGTGAAGCTCACCGAGCCGGTATCACTCAAACTGCCGTCGCTCAGCGTGTAGTCGAAGCTCGCGGTGCCGTTGAAGTTCAACGTCGGAGTGAAGACCACATTCGACCCGACGATACTCACCGTGCCGCCCACCGGGTTGCTCACCGCCGTGATCGACAACTGCCCGTTCGTGTTATCCACGTCCGTGTCATTCGCCGCCAGGCTGGAGAGCGCGATCGTGCGAGCTCCCGAATCTTCCGCAACGCTCGTCAGACTGTCATCTACCGCGACCGGAGCATCGTTCACCGCGGTGATCGTAAAGCTCACCGAACCGGTACCGGTCAAACTGCCGTCGCTCAGCGTGTAATCAAAGCTCGCCGGACCGTTGAAGTTCAGTGTCGGCGTGAAGACCACATTCGAGCCCACGATACTCACCGTGCCGCCGACCGGGTTGCTGACCGCTGTGATCGACAACTGGGCGTTCGTATTGTCCACGTCGGTATCATTTGCCTTCAGGCTGGAGATCGAGATTGTTCGAGCCCCCGAATCTTCCGCAATGTTAGTCAGGCCGTCATCCACGGCCACCGGAGCATTATTCACCGCGGTGATCATGAAGCTCACCGAGCCGGTATCGGTCAAACTGCCGTCGCTCAGCGTGTAGTCGAAGCTCGCCGGGCCATTGAAGTTCAGAGTCGGCGTGAAGACGACGTTCGAGCCCACAATGCTCACCGTGCCGCCGACCGGATTGCTGACCGCCGTGATCGACAGTTGGCCGTTCGTGTTGTCCACGTCGGTGTCGTTCGCCGTCAGGCTGGAGAGCGAGATTGTGCGGTCTCCTGAATCTTCCGCGATGCTCGTCAGGCTGTCATCCACTGCCACGGGGGCGTCATTGACGGCCGTAATTGTGAAGCTGACCGAGCCTGTATCTGCCAAGCTGCCATCGCTGAGTGTGTAGTCGAAGCTGGCCGCACCGTTGAAGTTCAGCGTTGGCGTAAAGACCACATTCGACCCGACGATACTCACCGTACCGCCAATTGGATTGCTCACCGCTGTGATCGACAACTGCCCGTTCGTGTTGTCGACGTCGGTGTCATTTGCCGTCAGACTGGAGATCGAGATCGTACGAGCCCCAGAATCTTCCGCGATGTTCGTGAGACTGTCATCCACGGCCACCGGAGCATCATTCACAGCGGTGATCATGAAGCTCACCGAGCCGGTATCGGTCAAACTGCCGTCGCTCAGCGTGTAGTCGAAGCTCGCCGGGCCATTGAAGTTCAGAGTCGGCGTGAAGACGACGTTCGAGCCCACAATGCTCACCGTGCCGCCGACCGGATTGCTGACCGCCGTGATCGACAGTTGGCCGTTCGTGTTGTCCACGTCGGTGTCGTTCGCCGTCAGGCTGGAGAGCGAGATTGTGCGGTCTCCTGAATCTTCCGCGATGCTCGTCAGGCTGTCATCCACTGCCACGGGGGCGTCATTGACGGCCGTAATTGTGAAGCTGACCGAGCCTGTATCTGCCAAGCTGCCATCGCTGAGTGTGTAGTCGAAGCTGGCCGCACCGTTGAAGTTCAGCGTTGGCGTAAAGACCACATTCGACCCGACGATACTCACCGTACCGCCAATTGGATTGCTCACCGCTGTGATCGACAACTGCCCGTTCGTGTTGTCGACGTCGGTGTCGTTCGCTGTCAGGTTGGAAATCGAAATCGTCCGGGCTCCCGAGTCTTCTGCGATGTTCGCCAGACTGTCATCCACCGCCACCGGAGCATCGTTCACCGCCGTTACCGTGACCGTCACATGACCGAGGTTGGTCAGGCTGCCGTCACTCAGCGTGTAATCGAACCCGGCCGTCCCGCTAAAGTTGGCCGCCGGGGTAAACGTGATCGTTCCGTCGCCATTCAGCACCACAGTACCGTTTGTCGCACTGCTGACCGCCGTCACCGACAGCTCAGGATTCGTGTTGTCGACATCGGTGTCGTTCCCCTTCAAATTAGCCTGCGTAAAGACCAGGGCCGTGTCCTCGGCAGTCGTTGCCGTATCAGCCACCGCGACCGGAGCGTCGTTCACTGCAGTAATCGCAAAACTCACCGAGCCCGTGTCCGTCAGGCTGCCGTCGCTCAACGTGTAATCGAAGCTCGCCGTGCCGTTGAAGTTCAGTGTCGGAGTGAAGATCACATTTGAGCCGACAATACTCACTGTGCCGCCGACAGGGTTGGAAACTGCCGTAATCGTCAACTGGGCGATGGTGTTGTCGACGTCGGTGTCGTTCGCTGTCAGGCCGGAGATCGATATCACGCGATCGCCCGAATCTTCTGCGATGCTCGACAGGCTGTCGTCCACCGCGACCGGTGCGTCATTCACCGCGGTGATCGTGAAGCTCACCGAGCCGGTATCCGTCAGGCTGCCGTCGCTCAACGTGTAATCGAAGCTGGCCGCACCGTTGAAGTTCAGCGTCGGCGTGAAGACCACGTTCGAACCGACAATACTCACCGTGCCACCGACAGGGTTCGAAACCGCCGTGATTGTCAACTGCCCATTCGTGTTGTCCACGTCGGTGTCATTTGCCGTCAGGCTGGAGATCGCGATCGTACGAGCCCCAGAATCCTCCGCGATGTTCGTCAGACTGTCATCCACGGCGACCGGAGCATCATTTACGGCCGTGATCGAGAAGCTCACCGAGCCGGTATCCGTCAAGCTGCCATCGCTGAGCGTGTAATCGAAGCTCGCCGTTCCGTTGAAGTTCAGCGTCGGTGTGAACACCACATTCGAACCCACGATGCTCACCGTGCCACCGACAGGGCTCGAAACCGCCGTGATCGTCAACTGCCCATTCGTGTTGTCCACATCGGTGTCGTTCGCTGTCAGACTGGAGATCGATATCGTCCGGGGTCCTGAATCTTCCGCGATGCTCGTCAGAGCGTCGTCCACCGCGACCGGAGCATCGTTCACTGCAGTCACATTGACTGTCACGTGACCGAGATCGGTCAAGCTGCCGTCGCTCAGCGTGTAATCAAACCCGGCCGTCCCGTTAAAGTTCGTGGCCGGAGTGAACGTAACCGTTCCATCCCCGTTCAGGACGACAGTCCCGTTCGTCGGATTGATGACTGCCACCACGATCAGTTGGGCGTTCGTGTTATCGACATCAGTATCATTCCCCTTCAAGTCGGCCTGGCTCAGGATCAACGCCGTATCTTCGTTCGTCGTGACCGTGTCATCGACGGCCACCGGTGCGTTGTTGACCGCGCCGACAGTCACGGAAACGTGACCGAGATCTGTCAGACTGCCATCGCTGAGCGTGTAATCGAACCCGGCTGTCCCATTGAAGTCGGTTGTCGGGGTGAACGTAATCGTTCCATCTCCGTTCAGCACGACCGTACCATTGGTCGCATTCGACACTGCAATGACCGACAGTTGCGAATTGCTGTTATCAACATCAGTATCGTTCCCCTTCAAATCAGCCTGCGTCAGGATCAACGCGATATCCTCGCTCGTGGAAACTGCGTCATCCAGAGCCACGGGCGCATCATTGACAGCCGTGATCATGAAGCTCACCGAGCCGATATCAGTCAGGCTGCCGTCGCTGAGCGTGTAGTCAAAGCTCGCGGTGCCGTTGAAGTTCAGGGTCGGGGTGAAGATCACATTCGATCCCACGATACTCACCGTGCCGCCCACCGGATTACTTACCGCCGTGATCGTCAACTGACCATTCGTGTTATCCACGTCCGTGTCGTTCGCCGTCAGGCCGGAGATTGCAATGGTCCGGTTGCCTGAATCTTCCGCAATACTCGTCAGACTGTCATCCACTGCCACAGGAGCGTCGTTCACTGCCGTGATCATGAAGCTTACCGAGGCGGTATCCGTCAAGCTGCCGTCGCTGAGCGTGTAGTCAAAGCTGGCTGTCCCGTTGAAGTTCAGCGTCGGAGTGAAGACCACGCTCGACTCGACAATGCTCACCGTACCACCCACCGGGTTACTCACCGCAGTGATCGACAACTGTCCGTTCGTGTTGTCCACATCCGTGTCGTTGGCAGTCAGGCTGGAGATCGCAATCGTCCGATTGCCCGAATCTTCTGCGATGCTTGTCAGACTGTCATCCACGGCAACCGGCGCGTCGTTCACCGCAGTCACATTGACAGTCACGTGACCGAGATCCGTCAAGCTGCCGTCACTCAAGGTGTAATCGAAACCGGCAATTCCGAAGAAGTTCGCTGCTGGAGTGAACGTGATCGTGCCATCCCCATTCAAAACTACCGTACCATTCGTTGCGTTCGACACCGCAGACACCGACAGCGACAAGTTGGTGTTGTCAACATCTGTGTCGTTGCCCTTCAAGTCAGCCTGGGTGAGAACCAGGACCGTGTCCTCGCTCGTCGTCGCCGTGTCATCGACCGCCACAGGAGCGTCGTTGACAGCAGTGATGGTGAAGGTCACCGAACCCGTATCGGTCAGGTTTCCGTCGCTCAGGGTGTAGTCAAAGTTTGCGGTACCGTTGAAGTTCAACGTCGGGGTGAAGATCAGATTCGAGCCGACAATGCTCACCGTGCCGCCGACAGGATTCGACACAGCCGTGATCGTCAACTGCCCGTTCGTGTTGTCCACGTCGGTGTCGTTTGCCGTCAGGCTGGAGATCGCAATCGTGCGGTCGCCCGAATCCTCTGCGATGCTCGCCAGGGTGTCATCCACCGCAACAGGGGCGTCGTTCACTGCGGCGATCGTGAATGTTACCGAGCCTGTGTCAGTCAGATTTCCGTCGCTCAACGTATAGTCAAAGCTCGCCACACCGTTGAAGTTCTGCGTCGGAGTAAAGACCACGTTCGAGCCCACAATGCTCACCGTACCGCCGACAGCGTTTGAGACGGCCGTAATTGCCAGCTGTCCGTTCGTGTTTTCCACGTCGGTGTCGTTTGCGGTCAGGCTGGAGATCGCAATCGTGCGATCACCCGAATCCTCTGCGATGCTCGCCAGGGTGTCGTCCACTGCCACAGGAGCATCATTGACGGCGGTAATCGTGAAGCTCACCAAGCCCGTGCCGGACAAGCTGCCATCGCTCAGCGTGTAGTCGAAGTTGGCGGTCCCGTTGAAATTCAGCGTTGGCGTGAAGACCACGTTCGCGCCGACGATGCTCACCGTCCCGCCGACCGCGTTACCCACGGCAGAGATTGTGAGTTCTGCGTTTGTGTTGTCGACATCGGTGTCATTCGCGGTCAGGCTGGAGATCGCAATCGTCCGGTTACCCGAATCTTCGGCGATGCTCGACAGACTGTCATCCACAGCCACCGGAGCATCGTTGACGGCAGACACGTTGACCGTCACGTGACCAACATCGTTCAGGAATCCGTCACTGAGTGTGTAATCGAAGCCAGCGGCACCGAAGAAGTTGGCCGCCGGAATGAACGTGATCGTTCCATCACCATTCAGCACCACGCTGCCGTTTGTCGCATTCCCGACTTCCGTCACCAGCAGTTGCGAGTTGGAATTGTCGACGTCGGTGTCATTCCCCTTCAAGTCCGCCTGCGCCAGGTTCAGAGAGGTATCTTCGGTGGTCGTGACGGTGTCGTCCACCGCCACTGGGGCGTTGTTGACCGCACCGACATTCACGGTCACGTGACCCAAATCGGTCAGGCTGCCGTCGCTCAGGGTATAGTCGAATCCGGCCGTTCCGTTGAAGTGTGCCGAGGGAGTGAAGGTAATCGTCCCGTCACCATTCAGCACCACCGTCCCGTTGATCAGATTGCTGACTGCTACCACGATCAGTTGGGCGTTCGTGTTATCGACGTCCGTATCATTTCCCTTCAAGCTCGCCTGCGACAGGACCAGCGGCGTGTCTTCGCTCGTCGACACCGAGTCATCGACCGCCACCGGGGCATCGTTGACTGCTGTAATGGTGAAGCTTACCGAACCCGTATCGGACAGACTGCCATCGCTCAGCGTATAGTCAAAGCTCGCTGTGCCATTGAAGTTCAGCGTCGGCGTAAAGACCACATTCGAGCCCACAATGCTCACCGTGCCGCCGACTGCGTTCGACACTGCCGTGATCGTCAACTGCGCGTTCGTGTTGTCCACGTCGGTGTCGTTTGCCGTCAGGCTGGAGATGGCGATCGTGCGATCTCCAGAATCTTCCGCGATGCTCGACAGGCTGTCGTCTACGGCTACCGGCGCGTCGTTCACTGCCGCGATCGTGAAGCTCACCGAGCCCGCATCCGTCAGGTTGTTGTCGCTCAGCGTGTACTCAAAGGTCGCCGTCCCGTTGAAGTTGAGCGTTGGAGTGAAGACCACATTTGAGCCCACTATGCTCACAGTTCCACCCACCGGGTTGCTCACCGCCGTGACCGTCAATTGACCGTTCGTATTGTCCACATCCGTGTCGTTCCCTGTCAGACTCGAGATGGCAATCGTCCGGACACCCGAATCTTCTGCGATGCTTGACAGACTGTCATCCACCGCCACCGGAGCGTCATTGACTGCAGACACGTTGACCGTTACGTGACCGAGATCCGTCAAGTTACCGTCAGTCAGCGTGTAATCGAACCCTGCGGTTCCGAAGAAGTCGGCCGCCGGCGTGAAGGTGATTGTTCCGTCGCCATTCAACACCACCGTACCATTGGTCGCGTTCGACACGGCAGAGACCGACAGCGACGAATTGCCGTTGTCCACATCGGTGTCGTTCCCCTTCAGATCAGCCTGGGTAAACACATCGACCGTGTCTTCATTGGTCGTTGCGGTGTCGTCCACAGCCACCGGAGCGTCATTCACCGCAGTGATTGTAAAGCTCACCGAGCCCGTATCTGAGAGATTCCCATCGCTCAGCGTGTAGTCGAAGCTGGCAGTGCCGTTGAAATTCAGCGTCGGAGTGAAGACCACATTCGATCCGACGATGCTCACTGTCCCACCGACAGCATTCGACACGGCCGTGATCGTCAGTTGCGCGTTCGTATTGTCTACGTCGGTGTCATTCGCAGTCAGGCTGGAGATCGCAATCGTCCGGTCGCCCGAATCTTCCGCGATGCTCGACAGACTGTCATCCACCGCGATCGGGGCGTCGTTCACTGCAGTGATCGTGAAGCTCACCGAGGCTGTATCGATCAGGCTGCCGTCGCTCAGTGTGTAGTCGAAGCTGGCCGTGCCGTTGAAGTTCAACGTCGGGGTGAAGATGACGTCCGAGCCGACGATGCTCACGGTGCCGCCGACCGCGTTACCAACAGCACTGATTGTCAGTTCTGCATTCGTGTTGTCGACATCGGTGTCGTTCGCCGTCAGGCTGGAGATCGCAATCGTCCGGTTGCCTGAATCTTCCGCGATGCTCGACAGGTTGTCATCGACTGCCACCGGCGCGTCATTCACTGCCGAGACACTGACCGTCACGTGTCCGAGATCCGTCAGACTCCCGTCGGTCAGCGTGTAATCGAAGCCGGCGGTTCCGAAGAAGTTGGCTGCCGGAGTGAACGTGACCGTTCCATCCCCATTCAGCATCACCATACCATTGGTCGCGTTCGACACGGCAGAGACCGACAGCGACGAATTGCCGTTGTCCACATCGGTGTCGTTCCCCTTCAAGTTAGCCGCCGTGAGAATCAGGACCGTGTCCTCGTCAGTCGTGGCCAAGTCATCCACCGCTACCGGAGCGTCATTGACCGCCGTAATTGTGAAGCTCACCGAGCCGGTATCGGTCAGGTTGCCATCGCTCAGCGTGTAGTCAAAGCTCGCCGTCCCGTTGAAGTTCAGCGTCGGAGTGAACACGGCATTCGACCCCACGATGCTCACCGTGCCGCCGACCGCACTCGACACTGCCGTGATCATCAACTGTGCGTTCGTATTATCCGCATCCGTGTCATTCGCAGTCAGATTGTTGATGGCAATGATCCGGTTGCCTGAATCCTCGACAATGCTCGACAGGCTGTCATCCACTGCCACCGGTGCGTCATTGACGGCGGTGATCATGAAAGTCACCGCACCCGTGTCGGACAGATCGCCATCGCTCAGCGTGTATTCGAAGCTCGCCGTGCCGGTGAAATTCAGCGTCAGGGTAAAGATCACATCCGAGCCGACGATGCTCACCGTGCCGCCCACCGGGTTACTCACCGTAGTGATCGTCAACTGACCAGTCGCGGTATCTACATCCGTGTCATTCGACGTCAGACTGGAAAGCGAGATCGTCCGGACGCCCGAATCTTCGGCGATACTCGACAGGCTGTCATCCACCGCGACCGGGGCGTCGTTCACTGCGGTAATCGTGAAGGTCACCGATCCCGTGTCCGTCAGACTGCCGTCGCTCAGCGTGTAATCAAAGCTCGCCGGGCCGTTGAAGTTCAGCGTCGGGGTGAAGATCACATTCGAGCCCACAATGCTCACCGTGCCACCCACCGCGTTAGTGACCCCGGTAATTGTCAATTGCCCATTCGTGTTGTCCACGTCGGTGTCGTTCGCTGTCAGGCTGGAGATCGAAATCGTCCGGGGTTCTGAATCTTCCGCGATGCTGGTCAGGCTATCATCCACGGCAACAGGGGCGTCATTCAGGGCAGAGATCGTGAAGCTCACTGAACCTGTATCGGTCAGGCTGCCGTCGCTGAGCGTGTAGTCGAAGCTCGCCAGGCCGTTGAAGTTTGCAGTCGGAGTGAAGACCACGTTGGAGCCGACGATGCTCACGGTGCCGCCGACGGCGTTACCAACGGCAGAGATTGTCAGTTCTCCATTCGTATTGTCGACATCGGCGTCGTTCGCTGTCAGGCTGGAGATCGCAATCGTCCGGTTGACAGAATCCTCGGCGATGCTCGACAGGCTGTCATCCACCGCCACCGGCGCATCATTGACTGCTGTGACATTGACCATCACGTGACCGAAATCCGTCAGGCTACCGTCAGTCAAGGTGTAATCGAAGCCGGCAGCTCCGAAGAAGTTGGCCGCCGGTGTGAACGTGATCGTTCCGTCACCATTCAACACCACCGTACCATTCGTCGCATTCGACACGGCACTCACCGACAGTGACGAGTTGCTGCTGTCAACATCGGTGTCATTGCCCTTCAAGTCATCCTGCGTGAAGACCAGGGCCGTGTCCTCGTCCGTCGTGGCCGTGTGATCCACGGCCACCGGTGCATCGTTCACGGCCGTGATCGGCAAGCTCACCGAGCCCATATCCATCAGGCTGCCATCGCTCAGCGTGTAGTCAAAGCTGGCGGTGCCATTGAAGTTCAGCGTCGGAGTGAAAACCACATTTGAGCCCACAATGCTTACCGTGCCGCCCACCGCATTGCTCACGGCCGTGATCGTCAATTGACCGTTCGTGTTGTCGACGTCGGTGTCGTTCGCCGTCAGGCTGGAAATCGCAATCGTCCGATCACCCGAATCTTCTGCGATGCTCGACAGGCTGTCATCCACTGCCACCGGGGCGTCATTCACTGCGGTAATGGTGAAGGTCACCGTTCCCGTATCCGTTAAATTGCCATCGGTCAGCGTATAGTCAAAGCTCGCTGTCCCGTTGAAGTTCAGCGTCGGAGTGAACACCACGTTGGACCCGACGATGCTCACCGTGCCGCCGACCGCGCTCCCCACGGCAGTGATTGTGAGTTCGCCGTTCGTGTTGTCGATATCGGTGTCGTTCGCCGTCAGGCTCGAGATCGCAATCGTCCGGGTACCCGAATCCTCCGCGCTGCTCGGCAGACTGTCATCGATAGCCACGGGCGCATCGTTCACGGCAGACACGTGGACCGTAACGTGGCCAACATCGGTCAGGAAGCCGTCACTGAGCGTGTAATCGAAACCGGCGGTTCCGAAGAAGTTGGCCGCCGGAATGAACGTGATCGTGCCATCGCCATTCAGCACCACGCTGCCGTTCGTCGCATTACTGACTTCCGTCACCAGCAGTTGCGAGTTGGAATTGTCGACGTCGGTGTCATTCCCCTTCAAGTCCGCCTGGGTCAGGTTCAGAGTCGTGTCTTCGGCGGTCGTCACGGTGTCATCTACCGCCACCGGAGCGTTGTTGACGGCACCGACATTCACGGTCACGTGACCCAGATCGGTCAGACTGCCATCACTGAGGGTGTAGTCGAAGCCGGCCGTCCCATTGAAGCCTGCCGCTGGCATGAAGGTAATCGTCCCGTCACCATTCAGCACCACCGTTCCATTGGTCGGATTGTTGACCGCCGCCACGGACAATTGGGCGTTCGTGTGATCGACGTCCGTATCATTCCCCTTCAAGCTCACCTGCGACAGGACCAGCGGCGTGTCTTCGCTCGTCGACACCGAGTCATCCACGGCCACCGGCGCGTCGTTGACGGCAGTAATCGCAAAGCTCACCGATCCGGTGTCGAACAGGCTGCCATCGCTTAGTGTGTATTCGAAGCTGGCCGTGCCGTTGAAGTTGAGCGTCGGAGTAAAGATGACGTCCGAGCCGACGATGCTCACCATGCCGCCGACCGCGTTACCCACCGCGGTGATCGTCAACTGGCCATTCGTGTTATCCACGTCGGTGTCGTTCGCCGTCAGGCTGGAGATGGCAATCGTCCGGATCCCGGAATCTTCCGCGATACTCGACAGACTGTCATCGACCGCCACGGGCGCGTCATTGACTGGCGAGACACTGACCGTCACGTGTCCGAGATCCGTCAGACTCCCGTCGGTGAGTGTGTAATCGAAACCGGCGGTTCCGAAGAAGTTGGCCGCCGGAGTGAACGTGATCGTTCCATCCCCATTCAGCACCACCATACCATTGGTCGCGTTCGACACCGCAGAGACTGACAGCGACGAGTTGCCGTTGTCCACATCGGTGTCGTTCCCTTTCAGATCGGCCTGCGTGAGGATCAACGCCGTGTCCTCGTCCGTCGTCACTGAATCGTCCACCGCCACCGGAGCGTCATTCACTGCCATAATCGCAAAACTGACCGAACCCGTGTCGGACAAGCTGCCATCGCTCAGCGTGTAGTCAAAGCTCGCCGTGCCGTTGAAGTTCAGCGTCGGAGTAAAGATCACGTCCGAGCCGACGATGCTCACTGTCCCGCCGACAGCGTTAGTGACACCAGTGATCGTCAACTCGCCGTTCGTGTTATCCACATCTGTGTCATTCGAAGTCAGGCTGGAGATGGCAATGGTTCGGTCGCCCGAATCTTCCGAGATGCTCGACAGGCTGTCATCGACAGCTACTGGCGCATCGTTGACCGCGGTGATAGTGAAGGTCACCGAACCGGTGTCGGTCAGGTTGCCGTCGCTCAGCGTGTAGTCGAAGCTGGCGGTTCCGTTGAAGTTCAGCGTCGGCGTGAACTCGACATTCGAGCCGACAATGCTCACTGCGCCGCCGACTGCGTTAGTGACACCTGTGATCGTCAATTGCGCGTTCGTGTTGTCGAGGTCAGTGTCGTTCGCCGTCAAGCTGGAGATCGCAATCGTCCGGTCGCCCGAATCTTCCGCGATGCTTGTCTGGTTATCATCCACGGCAACGGGGGCGTCATTCACGGTAGTGATCGTGAAGCTCACTGAACCTGTATCGGTCAGGCTGCCGTCGCTCAACGTGTAGTCGAAGCTCGCCGTGCCGTTGAAGTCCAGCGTCGGAGTGAACACCACGTTCGAGCCCACAATACTCACCGTACCCCCGACGGCATTACCCACCGCCGTAATCGTCAACATTGAGTTCGCGTCGACGTCTGTGTCGTTCGCGGTCAGGCTGGAAATCGACATTATCCGGTCACCCGAATCCTCGGCGATGCTCGCCAGGCTGTCATCGATCGCCACCGGGGCTTCGTTGACATCAGTGACCGTGATCGTGAACACCTTTTCGACGGTGAGGGCGGTCGAATCGGTCGAGCGAATACGGATTGAGTAGCTGCTCTTGGCCTCGAAATTCAGGCTGGTATTGGTTTTCAACGTCCCAACACCGCCAACATTCGTAATGGTGAACAGGGTGTTGTCCGTGCTGCCACTGCCGCTGGCCAGCGTGTAAGTGAACGAGTCGCCCGAAGTGGGGTCCGTTGTGCTCAACGTTCCGATGGCGGTCCCCACCGAGACGTTCTCATTCACGCTTGTCGCGGAGAGGGAGATATCTGTCGGAGCGACCAGAGTAAAGTTATTCGCCGACCCCAGCGTGTTGATGGCGGCACCGCGATACGCGGCGTTGCTCACCGCCGTCGCCGACGTTGTAAACGTAAAGTTCGGGACGGTCCCTCCTAAACTGTCGCTTGCCACCCAGTCTGCGATCGTCGAACCGGTTGAGTTGCCAATACGGGCGAGGTACTGCGAGTCGCCGGCGTAGCTGACCACCGTACCCGTGGTCGAGGTGCCACCACCGGTGCTGTGGGCGAAATTGATTGCTGCGTACCCGAAGTCGCCGGCAGCAGAAATGTCGAGCGCGGCGACAGAGTCCATGATCGTCCAGTCCGCATACACCGCACCATCCGGCGTGCCGTCCCCCTGACCCGCTCCCACCGTGTCAATGTCGTCGCTGAGCGACGGTGCTGTCGCGCTGCGGATCACCAGGAAGCTCACCGAAGTGTTCTCGATGTCGGTCGAACTGCTGTCGGCGGAATGTCCGAGCGAACTCCCCGCCCCGCTACCCCAACCGGCACCTGACCCCGTATTGACGACCACTGTCGCCCCGGCCGATATCATCGCGGCTGTGTTGTACGGAGTTCCCTTCTGCAGCAGCACGATGATGCCGTTGCTGCCGAAGGTCAGACCAGACAGGTTGAAGATATTTTGTACGTCACCCAGGGTGCTCGCGTCCCCTTCGATACCGACCAGGTAAGTACCGCTGGAAATCGTCGCACCAGGGGTCCCGCGAAGCTCGATGTACTCGTTGGGAGCATCCGTCCCCGGAGGATTGAGCAGAATCTCGTTGAGATAAACCTGAGTCGCCGCCGTCAGCGTGATGCTGAAGGTCGTTTCGGCGATCGAACCACCCGCCCCGTCACTCACCGTAAACTTGAAGCTGTCGCTCGTGCCAGTCGCCGGTGCCATGTATGTGATTAGATTGTTATTTATATCAGCCTGGCTAAAGCTGGTGGTCGCCGAACCACTCTTCTTCAGCGTACCGCCCGTCGGACTGCTCGTAATCGTGTACACGAGCGAAGCCGCCGCCGTATCCAGATCCGTCACCGACAGATTCGCACTGCCGATCGTGATCGTCGAAGTCACGACCGCCGTCGCTCCCGTGTTCGTCGTCAGCCCCGGTGCATCGTTGACGGCAGCGATCGTAAAGCTCACCGAACCCGTGTCAGTTAGGCTGCCATCGCTCAGCGTGTAGTCAAAGCTGGCCTGGCCGTTGAAGTTCAGCGTCGGGGTGAAGATCACATCCGAACCCACAATGCTCACCGTGCCCCCCACCGCATTGCTCACCGCCACGATCGTCAATTCGCCGTTCGTGTTATCCACGTCCGTGTCGTTCGCCGTCAGGCTGGAAATCGCAATCGTCCGATCACCGGAGTCTTCTGCGATGCTCGTCAGACTGTCGTCCACCGCGACCGGCGCGTCGTTCACAGCCGTGATCGTGAAGCTCACCGATCCTGTATCCGTCAAACTGCCGTCGCTCAACGTGTAATCAAAGCTCGCCGTGCCGTTGAAGTTCAGCGTCGGAGTGAAGACCACGTTCGAGCCCATGATACTGACAGTCCCGCCGACTGCGTTGCTCACACCCGTAATCGTCAATTGACCGTTCGTGTTGTCGACGTCGGTGTCGTTCGCCGTCAGGCTGGAGATCGCAATCGTCCGGTCGCCAGAATCTTCGTCGATGTTCGCCAGACTGTCATCCACCGCCACTGGAGCATCATTGACCGCTGTGACATTGACCGTCGCGTGACCGAGATCCGTCAAAGTACCGTCAGTCAAGGTGTAATCGAAGCCGGCGGTTCCGAAGAAGTTCGACGCCGGAGTAAAGGTGATCGTGCCATCGCCATTCAACACCACTGTCCCGTTCGTGACGTTGCTGACGTCCGAGACCGAAAGTTGCAAGCTCGAGTTGTCAACGTCGGTGTCGTTCCCCTTCAGATCAGCCTGACTCAGGACCAACGCCGTGTCTTCATTCGTCGCCACCGTGTCATCCACCGCGACCGGTGCATCGTTGACCGCGGTGATGGTAAAGCTCACCGAACCCGTGTCGGTCAGGCTGCCATCGGTGAGCGTATAGTCGAAGCTGGCAGTCCCGTTGAAGTTCAGTGTCGGCGTAAACACCACGTTCGAGCCGACAATGTTCACCGTGCCGCCGACGGCGTTCGTAACCGCCGTGATCGTCAACTGCGCGTTCGTGTTGTCGACATCGGTGTCATTCGCCGTCAGGCTGGAGATCGCAATCGTCCGGTCACCCGAATCTTCTGCGATACTCGATAGACTGTCATCCACAGCCACCGGCGCGTCGTTGACGTTGCCGACACTCACGGTCACGTGACCGAAATCTGTCAGGCTGCCGTCGGTCACCGTGTAATCGAAACCAGCAGTCCCGTTGAAGTCCGCTGTCGGAGTGAAGGTGATTGTCCCGTCACCATTGAGGACAACGGTTCCGTTCGCGGGATTACTCACAGCCGTCACGGACAGTTCGGAGTTCGAGTTGTCGACATCAGTGTCGTTCCCCTTCAAGTCAGCCTGCGTGAAGACCAGCGCCGTCCCCTCGCTCGTGGTCGCCGTATCGTCGACAGCGATCGGCGCATCGTTGACCGCCGCCACCGTGACCGTCACGTGGCCGCTGTCGCTCAGTTGACCGTCACTCAGGGTGTAATCGAATCCAGCGGTACCGAAAAAGTTGGCCGCCGGAGTGAAGGTGATCGTCCCGTCGCCGTTGAGAACCACCGCCCCATTGGTCGGGTTGCTGACCGCCGTCACGGACAATTCCGCGTTCGTATTGTCGATATCGGTGTCGTTCCCCTTCAAGTTGGCCTGGGTCAGCACGAGTGCGGTGTCTTCGTTTGTCGACACCGCGTCATCCACCGCCACCGGACCGTTGTTGACCGCCGTCACAGTGACCGTCACATGACCGATGTCGGTCAGGCTGCCGTCGCTCAGCGTATAGTCGAAGCCAGCGGTCCCGTTGAAGTTCGCAGCTGGAGTGAAGGTCAGCGTCCCATCACCATTGAGTACCACTGTGCCGTTCGTCGGATTGCTCAACGCTGTCACTGACAGTTGCGTATTCGTGTTGTCGACGTCAGTGTCGTTCCCCTTCAAGGATGCCAGAGTCAGCACCAGGTCCGTGTCCTCAGTAGTAGTCGCGGTGTCGTCCACCGCGACCGGCGCGTCGTTCACTGCCGTAACGGTAATCGTCACATGCCCCGTGTCAGTCAGATTTCCATCAGTGAGCGTGTAGTCGAAGCCGGCCGTGCCATTAAAGTCCGTCGCCGGAGTGAACGTAATCGTGCCGTCGCCATTCAGAACCACTGTACCGTTCGTGGGATTCGAGACCGCAGATACCGACAGTTGGGCGTTGGTGTTGTCGATATCGGTGTCGTTCCCCTTGAGATTGGCCTGGGTCAAGTTCAACGGCGTATCTTCAGTCGTGGCCGCCGTGTCGTCCACGGTAACCGGTCCGTCATTCACCGACACAATATTGATCGTGACGTGACCACCATCTGTCAGGCTGCCGTCACTGAGCGTGTAATCGAAGCCGGCCGTACCAAAGTAGTTGGCCGCAGGGGTGAACGTGATTGTCCCATCTCCGTTCAGGACAACGGTGCCATGCGTGGCATTCGTTACAGCTGTCACTGACAATTCCGCGTTCGTGTTATCAACGTCGGTGTCATTGCCCTTCAAGTTGGCCTGGGTCAGCACGAGCTGAGTGTCTTCGTTCGTCGAGACCGAATCATCCACCGCCACCGGCGCATCGTTGACCGCAATGACTGTAATCGTGACGTGACCGATGTCGGACTCCTGGCCGTCCTCCAGCGTATAATCGAATCCAGCCGTACCGAAGAAGTCGGCCGCGGGAGTGAACTTGATCGTTCCGTCACCGTTCAGGACTACGGTCCCGTGTGACGGATTGCTGACCGCCGAGACAGTGGGCCGGCCTTGTGCGACACCCTGGTCGTTAGCCAACAGATCGTCCGAGTTCAGCACCACGAACGTATCTTCATTCGTACTCGCCGAATCATCAATGGCGTGTGGGCCGTTGAATGATTGCACATTGATTGTGAACGTATTGGGGGTCGGGTCGAGATCGATGCCACCGTTTGCGGTGCCACCATTATCGCGCACCTGGAACGTGAACGTCGCATAGGGACTTCCGACAGCACCGTTGGCGGGAACGAACGTGAGCTGATTGCCCGTGAGAATGAGTACGCTTCCGGCCGTCACCGAGCCACCGTTGTACAACAGAGTTCCAGCAGTCGGCAGAGTCGTGATCTTGACCGCCAGCAGGCTGTTCGCCGGGTTGTCGTGCGTATCGCTGAACCCGAAATGCGCGGCGGCCAGCGTCAGCGTCGTGTCCTGATCGATCGTCGAGCTGCCATCGGTCCCCGCCGGTGCGTCGTTCACCGCATTGACGTTGACGATCATCGTATTGGGAGACTGATCCAGATCGACGCCTCCGAAATTCGTTCCTCCATTATCCTGCACCTGGAACGTGAACGTGGCGTACGGTGGGCCACCGAAGTCGTCGACCCCATTGGCATCAGTAGCTGGAACGAACTTCAGCAGGTTTCCGGAGATCTGGGCCTCCGTCACGAAGGTCCCGACCGTCACCGCGCTGCCGTTGAGTTGCAGCGCTCCAGCAGCCGGCAAGGTCGTGATCTTGACCGCCAGCAGTGTGTTGGCCGGGATGTCAATGGGATCCGTAAATCCGAAATCACTCACGGTGAATGTGTATGTCGTGTCCTCATTGGTCACCACCCGACCGTTCGTCCCAGCCGGTGCATCGTTCACCGAATTGACCGTGACTGAGACCGTAGCCGTGTTGCTGTCGAGCAATCCGTCATTGGCCTTAAAGGTGAAACTGTCAGAGCCCTTGTAATTGGCGTTCGGAGTATAGGTATAGGCCCCGGTCGTGGCATCGGTGATCACCACATGTCCGTGTGCGCCATCAGCCACCAAAGAGTAGGTCAACAAGCCCGAATCGACATCTGTTGCCACCAGTACGCTGCTTTGGGCAGCATCTTCGTTGGTAGTCAAGGTGCCGTCTTGCGCCACTGGCGCCTGATTCGGTCCAGTCACATTCACAGTGATCACGTTGGGCGACTGATCGAGATCAACACCGCTGTTGAGGGTGCCCCCATTGTCCTGCACCTGGAACGTAAAGCTGGCATATCCCGTTCCACTCTCACCTGAGCCGGGCACGAACTGCAGCAACCCATTAGCGATGTCGGACGCAGCAATGAATTGCCCTGCAGTCACGGCAACACTATTCAGTGTGAGCGAACCGGCCCCCGGCAGAGTCGTGATCTCGACTGCCAGCAGCGTATTCGCTGGCGTGTCATTCGGATCCGAGAAGCCGAAACTCGCCGCGGTAAACGTGTAGGCCACGTCGGTGGGCGTAGACACCGTCGCATCCGCACCAGACGGTGCATGGTTGACGACGACCACTGTATCAATCGTGAACGTGGCCGATGCCGAAGTGCCACCCGCCCCATCAGACACCGTAAAGCTGAACCCGCTGCTGGTAGCGGTCGTGCCCGTACTCACAAACAAGAGCAAACCCGCGTCGATATCGGCCTGGGTGAATGTCTTGTTCGTCGTCGTATTGAGAATCGTCGTACCGAGCTTCAAATCACCGTTCGTCGGCACGCTCGTCAGGGTATAGGTCAGCGCGGCAGCCGCCTGCTGAGAATCGGTGAATTGCAGTTCGGCCGTCGTGATCGTGTGAGTGCTGCCTGTCGTCACAGAAGTCCCGGTGTTGTGGGACGAGACCGGCGGCTGGTTGTTGGCCACCGTGAACGTCCAGTCGGTCGTCGCCACGGGAGCCACTGCCTCCCAGTTATTGACCGTGTCGCCAATCGATAGGAGCAGTTGCGTTTGTGTTCCGGAATAGGTGGCTCCGGTCGTCTTATACCGCGAGGCCGTGCCAGTCGGCTGGATGAATGACGTGCCCAGTGTCAGGCCGTTCGGACGAGCGCCCGGTGAAGTTCCGATGGCAGCACCGTAGATGAAGGCGGTCGGCGTCGTATCGCTGATGCTGGTCGCGGTGTAGATGTAGATTTCTTCGTTGTTGTTGCTCAGTCCCGCCCCCGACGTGCTGCTCCAGTCATATTGCGTGGTGGAGACTGCCGTGGCACCCCACGGCAGCGTGATCACTGTTCCGGCAGCGACAGTCTGGCCGGGTTTCACCGTAAAGGAAGCCTCGGACTCATTCAGATCGGCGAACGAAGCCCCGCCCGCTGCAGCGACTTCATTGTCGTTGATGTAGAACACGGTCCCCGCGCTCAAGTCTTTCAAGATGAGAATCGTGAAGGAATCGGCGGGTGAGCCGGCGGTGTTGTATCCGATGACGGCGATATCTCCCGCAGCGAGAACCGTCGCCACGTTCACTGTCATGGTCTTAGCCGAGGGGTCGAGATTCACTCCGCCGTCCGTCGTGGTTCCGTTGTCCTGCACCTGGAAAGTGAACGTCGTATACGGCGAGCCCGTCCCACCGTTGGCCGGCGTGAACTTCAGCTTCTCGGCGCTGATATCAGTCGCGAGAACCAAATCACCAGCATTCACCGCTACGCCGTTATTCGTCAGGGCACCGGCTGCCGGCAATGTGGAGATCTTCACCGCCAGCAACGTATTGGCAGGACTATCTGTGGGATCGGTAAATCCGAAGTCGGTTACCGCGAACACATAATCAGTATCCGGACCGGTGCTGACCGATTTGCTGGTGCCAACGGGGGCATCATTGACGGGAGTCACCGACACAGTGATGGTGTTCGCCGACGGATCGAGATCAACTCCCCCACCGGCTGTGCCGCCATCGTCCTGCACCTGGAACGTGAATGTTGCGTAGCTGGCTCCATTGGCGTTGGCAGCCGGCATGTACGTCAAGTTCGGGATACTGGCAACTGGAATCACCTGGCCCGCGGTCACGTTAGTGCCACTCAGTTTCAAGGTGCCAGCCGTCGCCAGCGTGGAGATTTTCACTGCTGCCAGCGAGTTCCCGATCGTGTCATCCGGATCGGTGAAGCCAAAGTCCGTGGCGGCGAAAGTGTAGGTCGTGTCTTCAAACGTCGTGACCGTACCGTCAGTACCTGCCGGAGCATCGTTAACCGGCGTCACCGTAAAACTGAATGTCGTGCTGCCGATGGTGCCGCCAGCGCCGTCACTAACCGTAAAGGTGAAGCTGTCGCTGGTCGTCTCACTCCCATTATGCACGTAAGTGATCAGCCCGTTGTCGATGTCGGCCTGCGTGAAGCTGGAACTGGGATTGAGCGTGCTGCCGCTCTTGCGAAGTGTCCCGCTAACCGGTGGTGAGTCGATCGTGTACACCAGGCTGGCCGCCCCTTGCTCGGAGTCGGTGACCTGCAGATTCACAGTGGCGATCGTAGTTGTCGACCCCTCGTTCACCGTCAGCCCGGCATTCGCCGCCAGAGTCGGCGCCGTATTGCCGGCACTCAGGACGATGGTGAATGTCGTACTGCCGATGGAACCGCCCGCACCATCGCTGACCGTGAAGGTGAAGCTGTCATTCGTCCCAGTCGCCGGGGCAGAGTAGGTGATCAGTCCAGCGTTGATGTCGGCCTGCGTAAACGTATCTGAGGTGTGGAGCGTCGTACCACTCTTATTGAGACTACCGGTAGACTCCGTCACCACAGTAAAGGTGATTTCTGCGGTCGAATTATCGACGTCGCTGACCAGCAGACTGCTATTCGAAACGGTCACGGTGCTACTGAGCACCACACCTGACAGACCGGCGTTTAGCGTTAAGGTCGGGGCATCATTGACCTGCGTGATGGTGACGCTGAATGTGGTCGCTGCGATCGACCCGCCATCGCCGTCCGAGACTGTGAACGCGAAGCTATCGCTGAGGGTCTCGTCGCCGTTATTGGCGTAGGTGATGAGATGATTATCGATATCCGCCTGGGTAAACGTACTACCGACCGTCAGGGACGTGCCGTTCTTGGCCAGTGTCCCATGTGCCGGTGCGGTTCCAACGGTGTAGGTAAGCGCCGCGGCGGCCTGCTCGGTGTCGGTGACCTGCAGTTGCGCGGTGGTGATCTCAGTCGCGGAGGCCCCTTCTGCGACAGTCAACCCCGTGTTGTGGATGAGAGCTGGAGCCGTATTGGGCGGGTTAACCGTGAAGGTCCAGTTATTCGGAGTGATCGTCGTTGTGCCACCGGCGGTGATCGATTCCCAGTTGTGGGCCGTGTCGCCAATCGAAGCCAACAGTTGGGTTTGCGTACCGGTATTAATTGCGCCAGTGACCTTGTATCGAGACGCCGTGCCGATGGGATTAATGAACGATGTGCCAGTTGTCAGTCCGCTGGGCCGGGCACTCGCCGACGTTCCGATTGCGGTTCCGTACACGAAAGCCGTCGGAGTGGTCGCAGCGATGCTGGCCGCGGTGTAGATGTAGATCTCTTCGTTGTTATTACCCAGTCCGAATCCCGTGGTGCTGCTCCAATCGTAGGTGGTCGCGTTAACCGCTGCGGCACCCCACGGCAGAGTGATTACGGTACCAGCCGCCACGGTTTGCCCGGCTTTCACCGTAAACGAAGCTTCACCTTCAGCGAGATCCGTAAACGCGGTCCCACCCGCCGTCGCGACCTCATTGTCGTTGATATAGAACACCGTCCCGGGGTTCAGATCCTTCAGCACCAGGATGGTGAAGCTGTCATTCGGGCTGCCACTGGTGTCGTAGCCAATGACGGCAATATCCCCTGCTGCGAGGACCGTGGGACCAGTAATCACATTCAGAGTGATCGTCTTGGGCGTCACGTCCAGATCCACACCACTATTTGCGGTGCTACCATTGTCCTGGACCTGGAAGGTAAACGTCGTATACGGCGAGCCGGTTCCGCCATTGGCTGGCGTGAACTTCAGATTCCCGGCGCTGATATCTGTCGCCAAAACCGAATCGCCGGCGTTCACCGTCGAGCCGTTATTGGTCAGCGTGCCGAGCACGGGAAGCGTGGTGATCTTAACTGCCAGCAGCGTATTGGCGGGACTGTCGCTGGGATCGGTGAACCCGAAGTCGCCGGTTGCGAAGATGTAGTCTGTATTCAGACTCGTGCCGATCGTCTTATTTGCCCCAACCGGCGCGTCATTGACGGCAGTGACCGACACAGTGATCGTGTTCGCAGTCTGATCAAGATCGATGCCACCGTTGGCCGTGCCTCCATCATCCTGCACCTGGAACGTAAACGTCGCGTAGCTGGCGCCATTGGCGTTGGCGGCGGGTGTGAATGTCAAATTCGGGATGTTGGCCACGGGAATCGCCTGGCCCGCGGTCACATCGGTGCCGTTGAACTTCAGAGTCCCATCCGTCGCCAGCGTCGTGATCTTCACGGCTGCCAGCGAATTCGCTGTTGTGTCATTCGGATCAGTGAAGCCGAAGTCGATGGCGGCAAAAGTATAAATCGTGTCTTCGAGTGTCGTGACTGTGCCATCAGTACCGGCTGGAGCATCGTTGACCGGCGTAATGCTGAGACTGAACGTCGTGCTGTCGATCAAACCGCCTGCGCCATCGCTGACCGTAAAGGTAAAGCTGTCGCTGGTCGTCTCACTCCCGTTATGCACGTAGGTGATGAGGCCACCATCGATATCAGCCTGCGTGAAGGTGGAACTGGAATTGAGTGTGCTGCCACTCTTCCGCAGTGTGCCGTTGGCCGGTGCCGTACCGACGGTATAGACCAGGCTGGCCACTGCCTGCTCGGCGTCGGTGACCTGCAGATTGGCAGTCGTGATCGGAGCGGTCGCCCCTTCATTCACTGTGAGGCCGGTGTTCGCCGCCAGAGTCGGCGCCGTATTGCCGGCACTCAATGTGATACTGAAGGTCATGCTGCCAATGGAACCACCAGCACCGTCACTGACCGTGAAGGTGAAGCTGTCGGTCGTACCCGTCGCCGGTGCCGTATAGGTCACCAGGCCATTGTTGATGTCGGCCTGAGTAAAACTGCTCGCCTCGATGTTATTGACCTTGATCACCCCAGCCGCAGCGGTGTCGATCGTAAAGGCAATTTGCGAGGCCGTGTTGTCCACGTCGCTGACGAGCAAACTCCCGTTGCTGATAGTCACTGTTGAATTAAACACGACACCGGACAGTCCCGCGTTGCTTGTCAAAGTCGGGGCATCATTGACCGGCGTAATCGTGACGCTGAACGTGGTCGAAGCGATCGATCCGCCGGCGCCGTCCGAGACTGTGAAGGAGAAGCTGTCGCTGAGGGTTTCGTCGCCGCTATTGGCGTACGTAATGAGATGATTGTCGATGTCGGCCTGAGTAAACGTGCCACCGCCAGTCAAAGTGGTGCCGCTCCTGGCCAGTATGCCATGCGCTGGTAGGGTTCCTACGGTGTAGGTGAGGGACGCGGCTGCTTGTTCGGCATCGGTAACTTGCAGTTGCGATGTTGTGATCTCGGTAGCGGAGGCCCCTTCAGCCAAGGTCAAACCCGAATTGTGGCTTATCGTCGGGTTGGTATTGGGCGTACCAACTGTAAAGGTCCAATCGGTGTTTGCACCAGGCGCGGTCGATTCCCAATTCTGGGCGGTGTTGCCGATCGACGCCAGCAGTTGCGCTTGAGTCCCGGTATAAGTGGCACCGCTAATCTTGTATCGTGACGCGGCTCCCGTCGGATGGATCGCTGTCGTGCTGGACGTCAATCCTCCCGGCACCGCACTCACCGACGTACCAATTTGAGCATAGTAAATAAACGCCGTAGGGGTCGTTGCGGTGATACTCGCTGCCGTGTAGATGTAGAGTTCGTCGTTGTTATTCCCCAGTCCGGCACTGCTGGTACTGCTCCAGTCATATTGGGTCGTAGACACGGCCGCGGCACCCCACGGCAATGTGAGCACAGTTCCGGCAGTGATGGTTTGGCCAGATTTCACCGTAAAGGAGGCCTCCGCCTCATTCAGATCGGCGAAGCTCGTTCCACCTGCTGCCGCGACTTCGTTGTCGTTGACATAGAAGACTGTCCCGGCTGGCAAGTCTTTCAAAATGAGGATCGTGAAGGAGTCAGGTGACCCACTCGTGTTGTAACCGATCACGGCAATGTCCCCCGCACCAAGTCCCGTCTGAGCGGTAACGGACAAAGTCTGGGTTACGGCAGTGGCCGCGTTGTAGTTACTGTCACCGGCCTGACTTGCCGTGATGGTCGATGTCCCGGCACCAGCAATGGTCAAAGTGCTGCCGGAGATCGTCGCCACGCTCGTGTTCGAGCTGCCAAATGTCACACTCAGTCCGGAACTGGACGTCGCCGTCAAAGTGAATGGCGCATCAGCCGTCGTCTTCGAGGGCAGGGCATTAAACGTGATCGTCTGGTTCGCCTTGGCGATATCAGCTGTGAGACCCGTCGGCTGGATCAGCGTGTAGTTACCAGCGTCGCCCCCGCCCAACACCAGCGCCGCCGTCACGGCTTTACTCGTCCCGGCATTCGCATTTGCAAACGTGCCACCCCCGGACACGGTGACCGTGTCTCCACTCACGACACCAGCCAGGGTCGCGCCGGTGATCGTGGCGGCGGTTGTGCCGTCGTAAGTCTTGCCTGACGCGGTCGCCCCGTTGACCGTCAGCGCCTTGGCCGTGATGTCCGCCGTGAACGTGGGCTGAGTCACCGCATAGTTCGAAGAAGGGGCCGTGAAATTCCCAGAAGCAATCAACGTCTTCGCAGCACCGACAGTCTTGCTCCCATAGCTCCAGGTGATCGTGTCGGAGACCGTGAACGAGTCCCCGTTGACCAGACCTACGTACGCCGGCGTGCCGGTCACTGTCGCACTCGTCAATCCGTCATACTCCTTCGCTGCGGCCGTCAAACCGCTGATCGTCAGGTCCTTGGCCAGCACGCTGTTGCCACTGGAACTCGTCGCCACATTCTGCGTCGCGGCCCCACCGCCACTCACCGTGATCGTCAAGTTATCGTAGCTGCCCGCCCCGGCAGTTGCCTTGAGACGGACGAAGATCGTCGTGCCCGGCACTGTGCCTGACGTCGGGGTGAGGACCACCGTCGAACCGAAGCCACTACCGGCACTGGTCGATACTTCCAACCCGGTTGGCGCCGTGACAGTCAAATCGCCACTCAGAATCGAACCGGAGACAGAGAAAGTCGTGGTCGCCGACGCCGTGCCGTAGGTCGTCGTCAGCGCGGAGGTCAACGTCGCCGGAGCGACCACAATCATCGGCGAGGCCGGAGCTGCGGGAGTGCCCGCCACGGTCGCTGAAGCCGCACCGTCGCCAGCCGTGTTGACCGCGAGAATCTGCACGTTGTAGGAAGTTCCGTTCGTCAGGCCGGTGATCACAATCGGACTACCCGTCGACGCCGGCGAGACCGCCGTAAAATTCTGCCCGCCGTCCGTCGAATACTTATAGTTGGTAATCGCCGCGCCGCCGTCGGAGCTCGGTTCCGTAAATGTGACGCTCAACGAGTGGTCACCGGGAGTAATGCTCGTAATCGACGGAGCCGAGGCCACCACGGCGTTGATGCTGGCGGTCAACGTGGGTTGTGTCACCGTGTAATTGGTCGAAGGAGCGTTGTAGCTGCCTGTGCGGGTCAACGTCTTGCCCGAGCCGACGCTGGCATCCGCGAAAGCCCAGCTGACCGAACCCGTGACGCTAATTGATTCACCATTCACTAGCCCCGAATAGGTGGGAGTCCCCGTCACGGTGACGTTGGTAGTTCCGTCATAGCCCTTATCACTGGCAGATAATCCGGTAATCGTCAACGCCTTGGCGGCCACGCTGTTTCCAGTGGCAGCCGTGACAATGTTGACCGACGTGGCTCCCGTGCTCGAGAGCACGATATTCTGAGAATTGTACGAGCCGCTCACCGCGGCACTGGCCGCGAGACGAACGCGCAGATTGCCGCTCGCAGACCCGCCGGACTGCGTGAAAGTAGCCGTGCTGCCATAAGTCGTACCATCACTCGAAACCTCATATCCCGTCGGCGCGGTGGCGATCAGGTCTGCCGTGAGGCTGGTTCCCGAAACTGCAATCGTTTGAGCGGCGGAAGCCGTGCCGTATGTCGTCGACATCGCAGTGAGCGAGCCCGTGGACGACACGGTGGGCGTGGTGACGGGTGTTGACATCGAGACCGTCAGCTTCAGGTCATCAATTCTCCAGTTCGCCGTCCCCGCCGCTGTCGTACCGGCTCCGTTGTATCCGTAGAGTCGGAACGTGAGACCGCTGGACGTGCTGACCGACAAAGTGCCCGAAGTGAACAATGCCCAGGTGCTATTGTTCGACATGGTGCCGGTCGCGATGTCCGACGCATAGTTATCCGCCGAGCTGCGCAGCGAATAGGCCTGCGGTCCGGTATTCGTGCTCCGCGAGCCGAACGAGATCCCCGTCAGGGTGACCGTCGCGCCATTGGTGGGGGTCAGAGCAAACGCAAAGTAAGTGCTGGTCCCGGTATTCAGAGCTCCCGTAAATGCCGCCGCACCCGCGTTATTCGTACCGGTCGCGCCTGTATATCCACTCGACGGTGACGTGGTGGTGATTAACGTCGTCGTTCCGTTATTATTGCCTTGCGAGAGCACCGGGACCGTGAGGTTGGTGGGCGTGTTGGCAGCGTTCGCCGTGCTAAAATCCCAGTTCAGCGTCGCGGACGTCACGGCTGTAACGCTCAAAGCCTGTGTCACATTGGTGGCCGCGTTGTAATTGCCGTCACCAGCCTGGCTCGCCGTAATCGTCGACGTCCCCGCGCCCACAATCGTCACGGTGCTGCCGGAGACCGTCGCGACGCTCGAGTTGGAGCTCGCATAGGAAATTGTCAACCCCGAACTGGACGTGGCCGTCAGAGTAAACGGCGCGTCGGCCGTCGTCTTCGAAGCGAGCGTTCCGAACGTGATCGTCTGGTTCGCCTTGGCGATATCGGCCGTCAAACCCGTCGGCTGCACGATCGAGTAATTGCCAGCGTCCCCCCCACCCAGCACCAGCGCCGCACTCACAGTCTTGCCTGTTCCTGCGTTGGCATTCGCAAAGGTCCCGCCGCCCGACACGGTGACGGTCTCGCCGTTCACGATACCGACTAAAGTCGCACCCGTAATCGTGGCCGCAGTGGTTCCATCGTATGTCTTACCAGACGCCGTGGCCCCGGTCACCGTCAGCGCTTTCGCCGTGATGTCCGCCGTAAATGTGGGCTGCGTGACCGTGTAATTCGCTGACGGAGCCGAGTAAATCCCCGAAGCCGTCAATGGCTTCGCGGCACCGACGGTCTTGCTCCCATAGCTCCAGGTGATCGAGTCCGTCACGGTAAAGGTTTCGCCGTTGACGAGACCCGCGTACGTCGGTGTACCAGTCACGGTCGCCGAGGTGGATCCATCATACTCCTTCGACACAGCCGTCAACCCGCTGATAGTCAGGTCCTTGGCCAGTACGCTGTTGCCGCTGGAAGTGGTCGCCACGTTCTGCGCCGTCGCCCCGCCGCCGCTGACCGTGATCGTCAAGGCATCGTAGCTGCCCGCGGCAGCAGTGGCCTTCAGACGCACAAAGATCGTCGTGTTTGAGACGGTGCCGGCCGTCGCCGTGAGGAGCACCGTCGAGCCAAACCCGCTGCCGGCACTGGTCGAAACTTCCAATCCGGTCGGCGCGGTGACGGTCAAATCTCCTGTCAACGCCCCACCGGAGGCGGTGAATGTCGCTGTCGAGGACGCGGTACCGTAGGTCGTCGTCAACGCCGAGGCCAGTGTGCCCGGAGTCACCGCAATCGTCGGTGAAGCTGCGGCAGCAGGCGTGGCCTGTGTGGTTGCTGAAGCAATGCCATCACCGACCCCGTTTACAGCGAGAAGCTGGACATCATACGCGGTCCCATTAGTCAGCCCAGCGATCAAGATCGGGCTATTAGTCGAAGCGGGAGACACCAGTGTAAAATTAGCACCCCCGTCGATCGAGTACTTGTAGTTCGTAATCGCCACGCCACCATTGTTACTTGGTGCGGTAAAGGCAACGCTCAGCGATTGATCGCCCGGAGTGATCCCAGTAATCGTCGGTGCCGAGGCCACGGTGGCGTTGATGCTGGCGGTCAACGTCGGCTGGGTCACAATGTAATTTGACGAAGCAGCACTGTAACTACCCGATCGAGTCAACGCCTTCCCGTTGCCAACATTGGAATCCGGAAAAGCCCAGGTCACCGTTCCGCTCACGATGGCCGAATCGCCATTAACGATCCCCACAAACACCGGCGTCCCGGTCACGCTGGCGACTGTCGTACCGTCGTAGTTCCTGTTGTTGGCCGTGAGTCCATTGACCGTCAGAGTCTTGGCCGTCACGCTGTTTCCACTGGCTGCCGTGACGATCTTGATCGACGGAGCCCCTGTGCTGGAGAGCACAATGTTCTGCGAATTGTACGAGCCGCTGACTCCTGCGGTGGCCGCCAGGCGGACTCTTAAAGTTCCGTTGGCCGACCCACCGGACTGCGTAAAGGTGGCCGTACTGCCGTAATTCGTCCCGTCACTGGAAACCTCAAAACCCGTAGGGGCGGTGGCAATGAGATCCGCGGTGAGGTTGCTTCCCGATACAGTAAAGGTCTGTGCCGTAGAAGCTGTTCCGTAGGTGGTCGTGAAGGCCGTTGCATTGGCCGCACCACTTAATGTCGACAATCCTTTGCGAAAGGTCAATTCGTCAACGAGCCAGAACTCGCCCGCATTGTCGTTCACCATCGTAATCTTGAATTTCAGGTTGGCCGATTGGGGCAGATTGGTCACCTGAAAAGTACTGTAGCCGTCACTGGTGGCACCACCACTACTGGATTGAACACTGGATGCAACTGCGTCTCCATCGTACGGATATGACGCTAAGCCGGTTCCAGTTGTGAACGACCACCAGGCATTGCTGTTGCCGTTCACAAAAAACACATCTTTGTAACTCGATCCATTGTCGGTACTGATCGAGACCGTCACCTTATCGCCGGTGTCATTTCCGTTACCACTGGTTCCGGAAAATGAGCCCACTCGAAATGTTAAAGACGATCCGGCCGTCGAATTGATAATGGTGTTTGAGGTAATCGTCGCGGTGCCA
This sequence comes from Planctomycetaceae bacterium, assembly GCA_021732415.1. GTDB lineage: Bacteria > Planctomycetota > Planctomycetia > Planctomycetales > Planctomycetaceae > JAKFVC01. Next base: position 124,414 of record JAKFVC010000014.1, on the reverse strand, counting down.
TTGTTGACCCCATACGACGCGGTCCCTTCAGAAAAGCGCGGAGCCGTCGCGGGTCTCTCGCCCGAGGCCGTCGTGCCCGTAAAATAGGCACCTCCGCTGACCGTCACATTGGTGGCCGTACTATTCAGCCCATCAGTAAAGACAGTACTTCCGATCACCGGAGTCGGAAATCCGACACGATTCGACGAGCCGGCAAACCACTTCGACGACGTCAGCATGTCTGTCGCAATCGACGAACTGCCGATCGCCACCGTCGTCGCGGCCGACCCGGTCCCTGAATAGTAAGTGTTGGCGTAGTTGGCGGACCCGAGGTTTAAGAACGCCGATGTCAAAGCCGCGGGCTGCGCCGTCGTCGCAGACTGACTGCCGGAATCCGTGCCGTCGTAACCCAGCGCGATTCCGTAATTGATTCCATAGATTAAGTTGATACTTGTCTGCGACGCCCAGTTACTGACACTCCCTTGGAAGATGTAGAGCTGATCGCCCTGGGCATTGAAATTGAAGTTCGTCGGGCCATTCGCGTTGCCGCCGCTGCCTGACGTAAATTCGGAGCTCACCGTCGAACTGTTGCCCGACGTACCGTTGACCCACGTAAACACGGACCCGGGGGCATAGTTGGTAGCCGCGGTAAACGTCAGAAAGCCTTCGCCAGTTCCACCTGTCGTCGCCGTAGAGAAGCCGTTGTCAGTAAAATTGATCACGTCCCCTGCAGCAATGGCTTTGAAGTTAATAAAACTAAAGCTATCAGTGGTCGCCGAGTTAACGCCCAACAGCTCAATGTCGCCCTGCGAAAACGTCGTCAATAGAGTACGGGTCTCCAAACGCTCCACGATCTTCGAAGTCGGAAGCTTGCTCCGGCGTTTCACCTTCTTGGTCCGGGTAAACTTGGCAAAAAAGCGGTTCCGCAGATTATTGAGCCAGCCAGTGAGCAGCATGTCGATTTGACTCCGGTATCAGGACTTCGGCTCGCGGCGGGTGGCCCGGCAAGCGCACAACGATTCTGTTATGAACGAAACAAAACACACGCTGACCTACGATCGGGTCAACGGAAAATGACCGAACTTCGCGATCAGACTTTATGTCTGACACGATATAAATCACTCATATTCGACTTGGAACAAATCGCACACGCACGGCCACACTGGTCCACTCTTGCTCACCTCCTGCGAGATGAGTGGACTAGCTGCCAGTGGTGGATTCTTTGGGGATCGCAGCCAGTTGGTGGCGTGCAATCAGTCGGCGGATCTCTGAGTCCAAGCCACTGTAGATTGGCTCCGCGCCTTCCGCTAGCGCCGGCGCATTCGATTCATAGAGAATTAACGGCAAAGTTAGATTGTAAACTTTTCGTGAACGACCTCGGCAGCGCTGAGGTCAGCGTTGTGGCAACCATTCCGCGTATCAATGAGGCCTCAACCAGCGATTTGCGGCGGCTTCAGGCAGCGATTTTACGAGTCCGTCAATACGTACTCGGCGTTGTGAGAATGGTGACTCACTCGGCCGGTGAGTGCTCCAATGATGAGACCTGCAGGTGATCCTCAGGCGCGGGAGTCTCAGAATTGCTGGCGACAATGCCCGAATAGACTCAACTGCCGTTCTGTATGAGGCATGGCTCCAGCACACGCTCATTGACTCCGAGAGAGTTAGTGTACACGCCGTGTCAGTTGGTAGAGCGTCGAGCATACGCCCCCGCACACTGACCGCCAACGTTGTTTTTCGACAAACGTTCCGATCGGGAGTGCGGGCTTGGCTGACGGCATACAGATTCGCTTCGGGATTCGATTGCGTGAGCTTCGAACACGCGCCAAGCTCTCTCAAGAGAAGCTTGGTGCGAAGGCCGGGATGGCCAGAAATTTTGTGTCGATGACGTCGTAACGGAACAGAAGATTCAAGGCCTGTGGCTGGAATCCTCAACTGTCAAGCATTTTTGCGGACACGCTGCAGAGAGTCACGTGCTTCGAAATCGTTGGCGATAGTCACTGGGAGCGACTTTCACAACCCGCTGGAATGAGCGTCGCATCGAGTCCGCGCTTCCGAAACCGCAATGTTTCGCGATCGATTCGAGCGATTGATCGGTGTCTTCGAGCTGACGTCGAGCCGCTTCGACGCGTAGTTTTTCGACAAATGCGGCCGGAGTCTGGCCGACTTCGTTGCGGAACACCGACTCTTGCTCACGGATTGGCAATCTTTTCAAGAGTGATGGACTTCATCGCTGCGAACGCGATTTGCTATTCGCATCCAGAGTAATCAACTTGCACACATTCGCATGCTCGCATATATTTGTGTCAGTGGATGCTTGAAATTGCAGCCACACTTCTCGCGAACTTTGAAATGAAGTCGATGCAAGACAACCTTCGCCTGTTCAAAGCCGACATTTTCAGGGCACTCGCGCATCCAACGCGGATTGCAATTATCGAGCTCTTGCGCGATGAGGGCGAAGTGCCGGTCAGTATTGTGTACGATCGGCTCGGATTGGAGCAATCGAATGCATCACAGCACCTAGCTGTCTTACGATCGAAGCATCTCGTCCAGACGCGGAAAGATGGAAATCAAGTTTTCTATTCTTTACGCGACAAAATCATCGGAGAAGTCCTGGATTTGATGCGTCGCTATTTCCAGTCCCATCTGACGGAATCACTGGAATTGATGAAAGACATGCAGATCGCTTCGACGAGCGAAAACTGACCCCGTTGAGGCCCTCCGCTGAGGCCCAGGTAAAACGGCAGCTCAACAAACTGTCCCAGCGATCTTCTCCCGGTCAAGGAAGTTCACGTGGATCAGCGAATCGCCAACACGTCGGGCGACTCTGAGAAGCCCCAGATGCAGGACCGTCAACGATTCCTCATGGCTGGTATCTGCTGTGCTTTAGCGCATCCCACTTGCATTGCAATCGTGGAATTGCTGCGTGATGAGGGTGAGATCTCAGCAACTTTTCTGTATGACCGTATCGAAGCAGACGCCTCGAGTATCTCGCAGCATTTGACAGTGTTGCGAGCGAAACATCTCGTCCAAACGAGGAACGATAAAAACCAGGTTTTCTATTCGTTGTGCGACAAGGTCCTCGGTCGAGTTTTGGATTTAATGGGACACTACTTTCGTTCACACCTAACAGAATCGTTCGAAATCTTGAAACAAGTGCGAAGCGAACTGCCTGCCGAGTAGCCGCGCCGTTCGATGATCTCGATCGGGTAGAGCGACAGCAACGAGCGGCCTGCACCCCGTGAATACGAGAAGTTCTTTGGTCTAGCGGCCTTTGATCCCGGGATCCGCTTTCTCTCTACCACTCCAATGGTGAGTTTACATGCCCTACGGGCAAATCAGTCACGGAATTCCACCAGTTCGACTAAAGAAATCGCTGCTGACCGCTTTATTCTGGATTCACCCCGCGCAATAGGGTTCATTAGTGGGCTTTCCTGATGGCGGCTCATCAACGTCCGTATAGGCTACTTTGTCTTCGCCGTCGTCGATTCCGTATGCAACACAAGTATGTGCAATACGCGTCATATAGAACGCTGTTCCTAAAACAAGCCCGCTAGCGACGACAAAATCGAGCTGCGAACGTGGTGCTGAGAACACATGAAAAAGTAGCCCGAGAGTTGGCTGAATAACCATAATGGCTTTCATTAGGTCTTTAGGAGGACAATACGGCTCAGTTATGACAAGGACCGAGTTTCATTGGGAAAGAGGGAACGGGGAATGTCAGTCCAATGGCGTTCCAGACGATTAGCGGTAAAGCCAATTGTGGTTCAAAATGTTCATCAGGTGGGATCGGTTTGGGGCGTGCTCTGTTGAGTGCAACTGACTTATCGCCGTGGGTGGTGCGAGTGGTCAGGAGAGTAAGAAGTTCCAGGACGAGCCTGGCAGCTTTCCCGGGCGACTAGGAGGAGCTCAGTGGTTCATGCAATCTGTGTCCGTGAGGATGAATTCCGTACTTCAACGAGAAAACACTGTTTCATTGTCGGCCGCCAACACAGATTCAACTTCCAGGCCATCAAACGCAACTAAATAGCCGGGTGGCAATTGAAGCACTTTCATGACCTCGGGGCGCAGTCTTAGAAGCTCGTATGCGTAGCAGGCGGTGAGTTCTTCATTTTCGTGCCTCGAACTGTCAGGCCCGTTTAATCCAATGAACCAGCCCGAGTCCGTCGCCCGCGGCCTTTTACGTTCCATATAAATGCGTCGTCCTCTCACGGAGGATTTGGAATAAACGACCTTATCCTGAAAGGAGGTCATGATTGGGTCGACACCGATTTTCGATAAAAAGTCGCTTTGTTCTGCTTGAACACTCAACGTGCAACCCAGGTTTTCCCGAACTCCGTAAAAAGGGTCTTCCGCAAAATCCGGCTCAAGCAGGATGAAAGAACCCGGTCCCCGCTTCTTGACGGTCAATACCGACCAGCCAACCTGGATGCTGTTTCCATCGCGAAGAACCTCGTCACCATTTTCTTCGACAATATTCTTGACGTGATCCAAGAGCCATTCAGCCTGCCGTTGCAATGTTTCATGACATTGAAAAGTGAGGCACTTGCCCGAAATTCTTGTCGAGAATTGCATCTTGATTTCCGAGGCGATCAGGAAAAGTTACACCAGTTATGTGCGTCTGAATCAGTAACTGCCTGGCCTTTCCGGGCCTCATAAATCAGCAGTTGTTTAACAAGTTTCACATCGAGCTCGTGATGAGGTTCACTTCGCTTTCGTGTCGTGACACCGGTCGTTCTGGTGATGCGCGACCAGCGTATCAAACTGTGGTAGTGATTGCAGACACGCTCGCCAGGGCGTGGGTGATTTATGGTTCAACCCACGCCCTGGCGAGCGTGGCTACGACAGCTATCGTGTGACAACGTTAATCGATTACGGCCTCCGGATTCACCCGCCCCGTGTGTCGTAGCGATGCCGCCCACGCGCACCAATTGCAAGACATGTCCGCCATTCGGAACACCGGCTCCAGATCAAGTGACGAGCGACGCTGCACAGTGAATCGTCAATTAGAAGGGGAGCCAATTTTCAACCGACTCCTGCATGCCTCCCACGGCCTCCCAGCGATGGGATTCCTCGGATTGACGCGCGAACCCGCGGTTCCTGCGACTCCCGTGGGTGCCCACGAATTCAAAGATTTGGACTTCTTCGTTCGTGCGGACGTATTTGTCCCCATTCCAGGCCAACAGAACGGCCTTCGCACTTCCAAAGGGTCTTAGATCTTCCAGCAATTCAAACTGTCGTAAAGTATTCATTTCTTGTTCATCCCAATCGAGCGATTTCAGGTAGGACAGTCAATGATTTCGACTTGATATTTCGGTCTTCGGAGTTCACGTCATGGTGAGCATCAGACGGCCGCCATTTTCGGTGGCTCGGATTGAATGAGTTCGCCAGACAGACCAAGTTGAATTGCACTGGCATGGTCAGATAACGGACGCAATCGTTCCCAGTTCACGAGTTCCAACGTAAGATCCTTGGAGTTGTAATCTTGAATGTAGTGGAATAGTGTCTCGGCCGTGGTGTGATCCACGAGCGAGACCAGGGGAGTGAAGTGCAAACGAACTGCCTTGACACCTTGCGGCAGTTCCTGCAATTCGCGAATGACATGGAACAGATTGAAACAGACAAGAGGTCGTACGAGGTATAGGTCGTACACTCCCCCCTCGAGTTTTCGTTGTCCGACAGGGTTGCGGAACAGATCGAATAGCCGCGCCAGGTATCCACGGGGCTGCTGGCCTTTGGTGCCATTAAGGCGATTGGCCAAGCTGATATACCACAGACTGAAGACGAGTTTCATGGCGATGCCAGCGAAAATGCCGATGAGCAAATCGGTGGTGACAGTCACGAATACGGTGATGGCGAAGATCGCGAATTGTTCCGAACCAATTTCGGACACATGCCGCCAGACCTTTGGCCGACAGAGCTTGAAACCAACATAGACCAGAATCGACGCCAGGACGACCTTCGGGACGACGTTGATCAAGTCGCGAGCGAAAATCAACATGAGCAGCAGGAAGCCGGCGTTATAGAAATTGGCCCATTGCGTTCGGCCGCCTCCCATAATGTTGGCCGTGCTCTTGACGATTCCCGGAATGATCGTCAGTCCGCCCAGCATGCTCGATGCGAAGTTGGAAACACCCATCGCCTGCAAGGTGCGGTCGGGATCCGAGCGGCGGTGGAACGGGTCGAGCTTATCGACAGCCATGATCGTCGCCAGTGATTCCGTTCCATCAATCAGCAATAACAGAAACACGATGTAGGCCATCGGTAACCAGGTCTGTGGCGAATGGATCGCTAGAGACACGCTCGGCATCGCGATGCCGTGCTTCAGGGGCGACTCGGGAATCGAAATCAAGTTGTCGCCTCCCAACTTCAAAAACAGCAGACTCACAACAGTCCCGATCAAGAACGCCCAGACCGGGGGCGGCATGACTTTCAACAATCGCGAAGGGACCGCCGCCAGAATGAACAACAGGGCGACACAACCCACACCGAGGGCCAGAACCTGCACGTTGGCGGTGGCCAGCCTTTGTGGAACTTCCGCCAGGATCGCCCAGAACTCGTGGGCTTCGAACTTTTGCCCCAGCAGCAAGGGAAATTGCTTGACGATGATCATCAGGCCGATGGACGCCAGCATGCCTTCGATGGCCGCTGCGGGAAAGATCGCACACAGCCGGGCGACCTTGAAGCGGGCGAGTACGAGCTGCAGAATTCCGGCCAGACTAATCGCCACCAGCACCAGGGGATAGCCTTCCCGCATCACCTCTTCATGTGTCGCTCCGGCTCCCAGATAAGCGGTTCCCAGCGTGAAGATCCCGGCATAAATCGCCGGCGCCAGTCCTGCGGCGGGGCCGCTGACGGTCACATACGAGCCTCCGAGAAACGGCAGCAGAAAGCCCGCAATGATGGCCGATGTGATTCCACAGATCGGCGGTGCACCCGACGTAATCGCGATGCCCATCGAAAAGGGCAGCGAAATCATCGCCACCATGAAGCCGGATCGCAGATCATAGCGCCAATGCCGCAGCCCAGCCCAGCCGTTCTCGGGCTTTTCCAGGTGAACCTGGGCCCCGGATTCGGTATGTTCTTTGACGTCTGAATGTTCCTGGACGGTCGCTGCAATGCTGGCCATGAAATGTCTCCAGGAGTTGATAGGAGTCAGGACGTTTCAAGTCTCAGCACCTGCCCAGTGCCGAGTTCGATTGAATCTACCCCATCGTCCGTGCGATGCCCGATGGCGAGAAATCTATGCCCCGCATCCACCCAAATCGTACCCACTTTCATTAAAAATTTAATCATTATTTTAATTAAAATTTCGTAACCTAATGCCGGGTCGGTTGATGCGAATCCGTAGCGGAGCCCGCCTGAGGGTCCTCAAACCATGGGCTTGGCATCAGCCAGGATTCAATGCCGTCCTGTCTCGAATCCCGGTCGATTTCAGAGAAGCAATCCATTCGCCACGTTGATTCGGATGGCGATCGACCACGCGGGTACGGCTCACGGCAGGAGCAGCAGAGAACTGATGGTTTATCCGCGGACAGGTTCCGACGTGGGAAACTTCACATAGACGCGACTGCCCTGTCCTAACGCGCTTTCCATCCAGATCTTTCCGCCGTGAGCGTCGACGATCGACTTGCAGATCGCCAGACCGAGGCCCGTCCCTCCGGACTGACTGTTTCTGGCCTGGTCCACACGCCGGAAGCGATCGAAGATATACGGCAAATCCTCGGCCGGCACACCCAGGCCATTATCCGCAACCACAACGGTAATCGCTGCGGATGTCGAGATCCCTTCCATCCAGATGCGTCCCCCAATCGGCGTGTATTGAATGGCATTACTAAGCAAGTTCGTGAATACGCGGCGCAGCCGGATTTGATCACCTTCCACCGTCCACGGCCGAACCTGCTGCGTGTCGATGCTGATTTGTTTCTTCTCCGCCACCGGGCCCAGATCTTCCAGTACGCTTTGCAGGATGACGTCGAGTCGCACCTTCGGCTGTTCTTCGGAATTCCAGCCATGATCTTCGTGGCTTAAGTCCAGCAGTTGTTCCGCCAGCCGGCTCAGGTTGATAGCTTCCTCCAAAACCGATTCCATGGAATGACGGTAGTCCTCCACAGTGCAGTCAGCCATAAGACTGACTTCGACTTCCGTCCGCAGGGCGGTGACTGGCGTCCGCAGATCATGGGCGGCATCCGCTGTGAATCGGCGCATTTCTTCAAACGATTTGTTCAAGCGATTGATCATTTCATTTAAGGTTTGCGCCAATCGAGACAATTCGTCGCCGGTGTTCGGCACGTTGATCCTCTTATCGAGCCGTTTGGCGGTGATTTCATTGGCGGTCGAGATCATCTCATCGACAGGCGACAGGGCTCGGGCCGATACCAGATAACCCACACCGAAGGCGGCCAGAATTACCATCGGCAGAGTATTGAACAGGGTCATCACAAAATCCCACACCTCGTTCCGCTCAGCCTGCATCGAGCGACTAATGCGGACGGTGACTTCTCCCAGCGAAGTGGGGACAATGGTCCGCACCTCTCGACGCTGGCCCGCTTCTGGCGAAAGATTCGTTTCATACTGGCGATCAGCGGTTTGCGGTCGCTCGCTAGAGACCTTTGCGGCGCCCGCCGGAGAACTTGTCGCGCTTCGAAACAGAATGTCACGATGCGAATTGGTAATCTCAATCTGGAGGTCTCGCTGATTGTCGGCGTATCGCTCTAGCGAAGCCCGGACCTCCTCTGGTTTCATTTTCTTCTGGAGGAGATCTTCCAGCGCGTCGAGCCTAGCACTCAATTCTACGTCGGCAATGGTCGCTAGCCGTCGCTCCATCATGTGGTAAATCCAAAAGCTCCGTACCACGAGGAGGACGGCCATCGCTGCCGCGAACCACAGAGTCAGTCGCCAGCGGATGTTCAACCTGCGTATCATGATCCCTCCAGAGGAGGAGCTTTGTCACCGGCAGCAGCAGTTGCCCAAAGATGAGAAGACGGGCTTGATGCCTGAGCTACTACAAATTATTTACGAGTCACTGATCTCTTCGGATTTTGACGGTCCATCCGCTTCATCGACCAGGGAATACCCGCCCCCCCGAATCGTCTGGATCAGTTTCTTCAGTTCCGGACGTTCCAGCTTTTTGCGCAAGGCGTTGATGTACACATCAACGACGTTGGTTTCAGTACTTTGGAGTTCTCCCCAAACGTCGCGCAGAATCGCCGCACGCGTCAATAACTCGTTCTTGTGACGTAGCAAATACTCCAATAACCGGTATTCCAATTTGCTCAGTTCGATCTCGACACCGGCCCGGAGCACCCTGTGGGTGGGAATTTGCACCTCCAGGTCATCCGCCTTCAAACTCATGCATCGGCCGGCGACAGGTCGATTCAATTGCGCCCGAATCCGCGCCAGTAATTCTTTGAATGCAAACGGTTTCACCAGGTAATCGTCGGCTCCCTGATCCAGTCCGAGGACACGATCATTGACGGTGTCGCGAGCCGAAAGAATCAACACTGGAGCCGAAAATCCCGACTTCCGCAAATCGCGCAGGATCTCCAGCCCGCTGCGCCCGGGCAACATGATATCCAGGACGACGGCATCAACTGGCTCGGTACTGGCGTAATAAAAGCCCGCCTCTCCAGTGTCGGCGGCAATCACGTCATAGCCGGCTGTGGTGAGACCGCGATCCAGACTGTGCAGCAGTTTTTTGTGGTCTTCAATCACTAAGATGCGGGTCAAAGGCGCTTACTCCTGTTTTTCTCCCCCATTGGCCAACCCCGAGAGAGGTCTTGAAAACCGCAAAACCTCAAATAAAAGACACGCCCTTTGTGGCGCAGCGACCAGAAATAGCCGCTGATTTGGCGCCGAACTGTTTGAAAATGCTTCGAACGGGCGGGAAGATATTGCTCGCGACCTTCCTCGTCGAGAAAGATCGATTACAGACCGTTCTACGAACCAATGATTTCAGACAATGCCTCGTCAGACCTATCAAGTACCATGCCCAATCGTAACAAAACGTCTCGCATCGAGGGAGGCAGTTAAACCGAGACGTGGTGTGCATCTGGTGGGATGAGGCTGGTGAGAAGACAGATACGCTGTTCTCGTTTGAGAAACTCGTCCGACTTTCGAAGCAGATTCTCAAGCCTGACATGCGAGCGTCGTGCCGAGCAAGCCGACATCCGAACCTCGTATCGGCTGCGCCAATGGGTGCCGCCGTCGTGACCTGAAATAGACAACAGGCTTTTCTGTTACAGCCGCACAACAGTCAACTGCGGTTGATTGCGGGCTGGTCAACGCGTGCAACAGGATTCGTGCTCAGATGGAGCTTTCAGATTGCAACCCATCAGCGGCGTAGCAAGGCCTCGATTGCCTGGCCGGTTGCTCTAGCCGTGCTTGAAGTGAGGACGACGATGCACGCCGGGGTAACTGGCAGAGACTCGCGCAAACCCGTCACACGATGACCTACTTGCTGGATATCAAAATGGAATCAAGAGCCCCAATGGCAGGCGCTAGGCCATGGGGTTCAGCTCCAAACACAAATGGATATCAGTGTGAAAGGGTCTCGGCCAAATGCCAAAAGACGCAACAACGCAAGAGGACTTAGCCCGCGCAATAGGGTTCCTTGGTCGGCTTCCCGGTCGGCGAGTCGTCAACCTCCGTGTAAACCACCTTTTCTTCGCCGGCGTCTTCAATTGCATAGGCAACACAAGTTCGTGCAATCCGGCTCATGTAGAATACTGTTCCCAAAACCAGCCCGCTCGCGACGAAAAAGTCGAGCTGCGAATGTGGCGTTGAGAACACATGAAAAAGTAACCCGAGAATCGGCTGAACAATCATGACCTGCTTTCATGAAGTCTTGAGAAAAATAATACTTTTCAGTCACAACAAAGACTGATTTAGAGTGGGAAAGTGGCATTGAACAGGGGAGGACAAATCAAAAACCGATCACACTTTCAGGAGTGAAGCGATTTGTGTTTGACAATGTTCATCAGGAGTGGTCGGTCTGGAATGTGCGCTGTTGTCTCGAGCGTTTTCGGGGCACCATCATCTCAGAGGTCGGTTGTTGCAACTTCGGCGATCTGCTCAATTAGTATATTCGATCATTCGAATGTTTCAAGATCGAATCGAGAATATCGATCATAATTGAGGGGGTACAACCGTCTTGGCAGCTCCGGACAGAATCACACTTAAAGGCCTGTCGATCGGCGTAACAGATGGGCTGGATTCGAGATGTGATCGTAATCGTGCCCAGCCGGCAGGTGATCGAACGACAGACGTGCCCTCACGAAGCAATTTCCGCGAATGGCAAGTGGTCACGCCATCCGCCGTACCAGTCGAAAGAGGAGGCTGCCTGCGGCAGTTCCGTGACATCCGGTTCGTAGTCGTGAAATTGGCCATCTCGAAAGACCTGAATTCGGGACGAATGAGGGTCGAGCACGGCTAATTGGGCCCAGCCGTTCCTCAGAATTCTTCCGATCACGGGGCTCCTTTCCATCAGTTTCAGCATGCCTGAAGCAGTGGTTTCGATCAGGAACAGCAATCGAATGGGCTCGTGAATTTCCACGCCTTGCTTGGGCAAACCACAGCGCAAGTCACTTAATGCGCCGTCCATCACTCCCAGCAGCGATGTCACGTTGTGCGGTAGTTTGCTGCCGCAGGCCCAACCCTCAGAATCGATGGCAGCGAAGAAATACTGGAGATTGATCCCCGAACACACGGGAACCACTGCCTCCAGAATGCGCGCCAGAATTGTGCAATCCAGGTCATCCTGCAAAGGATCATACGATTGCAAGAACGCCCGACGATCTAAGTACAACCCGCGAGAGCGTTCACGCCGCCCGACGAAACACAAGGCGTTCGACGCATTGCCATATTCCGGCCGGGGCTGGGCTAGGTCTTCCGAACGCCCCCTGACATGGCGATGCGCATCGGTTAGCGAAATCTGCAGCGGGGCGGAATAAAACCTCCGGCATCGCTCATGGGCATTTCGACGGCAGACTTCTCGCAATGCCTGTCCGGCGGACTCGACATCCGCAGCGTGTGAACGCGGAAGGAGATCGAGGTCGTAGAATGTCAGGACATCTTCGCCGGTGTTATGCAATCCACCAATAAAGTAAGTATCGGAAGGGACCGACAGACCTCGACTTAGGAGGACTTCACGGACCCGCGGGTCATTCAGCATGGCGGCCAAAGCGCGCGCGTTGGGACCTCCGGCACCTCCCGAGCAGGCTCCGCAGTCATACGCTGACTTCTGAGGATTATTCAAGCAGAACGACCCGTGGCCGAAAAAGATCACGAGCCGTGCGAAGTTCGCAGTCAGCCCAATGTCTCGCAACATGCGCTCGCCAATGTTGGCCATTTCCGCGATCGTGTAACCAATGGCGGCCCCAGCCGGTCCAGCGGTGGATTCACTCCGTTCCAATCGCAGCCGAGTCAACGGGGGCAGTTGCACCAGCCGACCGACGATTTGCCTGATTTTGGCAGTCAATACGGGAAACAACACACGCGACACCAACGGAATTGAGGCGAGCACACCGAGACCTGCCGTGAGCACGGTTCCACCCGTGAAGCTGCGGCTATCGACATGAATCTGATAAGTCGCCGCACCGAGAGCACGACGTGCCCTGGACCGCAGCTTGTGAGCTTTCTCAAACGGAAATACGACATCTTCCACAACCCAGTGTTGCGGACGAATGATGATTGGGCACAGCGCCGCGAAGTTCGCATCAGCGATCCCGCGGTAGTACATAGCCACCCCGTAAAAGCCCGCCAATCCAAATGTCTCCACATCAGGTGCGACTTCTTCGAGATGTCTTCGAAATGATTCCTCGCGAGCATCCAGACAAAATGTGACCTGAAAGCGCGGTCGGGCAGATGCTGGAGCAGTTACCGGACGATGTGCGGCAAACGCATTGAGCGCTTGAGTCCGATAGCGCCGTTCAAAGGCCAGATGCAAAATTCGCCGCAATTCCAAAGACGAAACCGCTTCGATTTCGTGAATCAGATCAGTCCAGTGCTGCTTCGACAACGCATTCAAAGTTTTGGGGGTCCAACCCATAAATTGTGCGAGCTGAAAGACCAGAAACGCCCGTTGTTCGTTGCCGCTCACAGGATGCTTCGACAAACGCTGCATCAGGAATGGAGCGAGTGCCTTCAAGTCTCCCGTGTATCCCAAAGTCTCCTTCGCCAAAGAACTCAGCGCGAGACGCTCCAGGATCAATCGTATGGCGAGGAATTCGATTAAGGTGCCCGGCATTGCGGCGATCGCGACACGATCTGGTCGCGTTTCCATTTGCCAGATCTGGCCGGCCCACCCCCGTAAGGCCAACAACGTATCTTGGAGGTAGTCCTCCCAGCGATCGGCAGACACACCGAGCAGTTCGAGTGATTCATACACGGAATCAATCGCCTCCATCGCCGCCGACTGAATTCTCGCCAATTCGACCGATAGACCTTCCAGCCACCGTCCCGAATGCCCGCTGCCTTCCTCGTACAGACTGGCAAATGCCCGAAAGAAGCCGGCTTCTCGATTGGGCAGAGTCCAGCGTGCCAAGCCTTGATCGCAAAATGCGGCGCAAAATCGAATCAGGACCTCATGCACGCGCACGTCACTGTCCTCGCCGGTTGCTTCCAGCAATAGATCTCGATGCCGCGTGGAACTGGTCGTCGAGACAGAATTCACTTCAATGCCATGCACTCCTTGACGGCAGACTCGCCAGAGCAGCCGGAGCGACAACCCTTCCCACTGTGATTCGCTCCAATTCTCGATCGAGGATACTCCCAGCCGTTCCACAAAATCCGCCACCAGAAGTCGTGAATCGCCATGGGGGCCGACTGGCACCGGGTCCGACTCGACGACGCCCCCCCTTGACAGATCTCGGGAGATCCAGTGTCGAGTCTCACGGAGGAAGCTCTCACGCATCGCAGGCAGCGTTTCTTCACGCATGCGATGCAGCGCCTGCGTCTCGGCAAGAAACCAGCGCATCTCGTGGTCTCGTACCGAACGCAACGGGTACCGCAGCATCGCCAGCCACAGATCGAGCTTAGTCCCGGCTGGAGCGATGGGAGCATGTGCCGAACTCCCGAGTTCATCCAACTCTTCCAGCAAGACCGAAATCAAATCCTCAGTCTTAATGCGACCTTGCACCAGCTTCTCGCGATAGTGGTCCTCTGGCAGATAGGGCTGACACCGAAACAACCGCGCGCCTTTGCGTAGTCCTTCGTCGAACGGCAGCCCCTCGAGCGCCTGCAGCGTATTGAGAAATACGAAGGCGGTGAGCGGTCCCTGAGCCGGCAACAACTTCGCAGTTTCCTCAATGACTTGCTGCAGCCGAACCAGATCAGCCGCGGGTGTCAGCGGTGCAAGAATCTCGCGTTCGCTCGAGTCAACAGGAACTCCATTTGAAGGGACTGTATTAGGCATATATCAACGATTTTGAGAGTGATGCGAGTAAATCTCGTAAAGACTTCCGATTCGTAAGGATGTGATTCCAAGTCATCTCATGGTTTCGCAGAATTTCGCTCCATCCATAACGGTCTTCGACGACTTCACCGCGACCGGTTTTTCCGCCATGGCAAACGCGAGTGTGACTGATTCCAACGCCTCCCACAACTCTCTGGCGGCAATTGGCTTGGCCACGTATTCATCCATGCCGGCTGCCAGGTAACGTTCACGGTCGCCCTGCATGGCGTGTGCGGTTATGGCAATAATCGGGATATGCCTGCCGGTCTCCTGTTCGGCAGCGCGAATACCCGATTCACGCATTATATGAAAAAGGCAACATGCCTGGATGTCTGATTGTACGTTCTCACATTGGGTTGCTGAGGGGCTTAAGGACGATGTATGCAAGCTGCTCGTGTTTGGCCCAGAATGACAGTCATCTTGGCGGGATGTGCCGGTCTGATGTTGTGCGGCTGCGGGGGATCGGCAGTGGCGACAACTCGCGTCTCGGGTGTCGTGAAGGTCGATGGTAAACCGATCGAATTGGGAGTGATTGGGTTTGAGCCCCTGCAAGCGTCCACCCCCAGCGACGACGGAAATTCGTGACGGCAAGTTCGCGATTAATTCACCCCGCGGCCTGCGCCGTATTTCGATCATGGCCTATCGGACAGCGAAAGGCCTGGGACCAGACGGCAAACCCTATCAGGAACAATACCTCCCGGCGAAGTTCAACCTGACGTCCGATCGAACTCTCAAGGTTGAAACGACTCCAATTGTGAATCATGAAATTGATCTGAAGCTGGCGAATTAGAGTCCTAGCGGAATCTCATCAGCGTTCCGCTACACCTAGGGAGATTTCACTGCCGAGACATCCCCGCCTCCCGGCCGATTCGCTTGAGATCTGTGATCAACTCCTGGGCCGACTGGTAACGGGCCTCGGGGTTGGCAGCCAGCATCCGCAGCACCACCCCTTCGAACCCGGCCGAAATCGACGCATTGTGCCGGGTCGGGGGCAGGGGTTGCTCATTTGTCAGACAGTGCTGCAGTTGCAGGAGGGAGTCGACCTCGAATGGTGGACGCCCGGTTAACAGGCCGTAGACGGTGGCTCCCAATCCATAAATGTCCGAACGATGGTCGAGGTTGGACGTCCCGAGAACCCGTTCCGGGGACATGTATCCCAGATCGGCATGGGGCGCGATGTTGGCCGGACTGACGGGCCACGTGTTGGCCAGCATCAAGTCGGCCAGTTTCGCCACCTTGTCCGGCGACCGCAGCAGAATGCTTTTCGGTCGGATGTTGCCGTGGATGACCTGCTGCGACTCGGCCGCGGCCAGCGCCCGGGCGATGTCGTGGGTCACTCGAAACGCCGTCCGCCAATCGGGCAGGCCATTCTCTTTGATACCGGCGATGACCTGCTTCAGGTTCTCACCGGGGACGTACTCCATCGCCAGCCAGCAGTAGGGACCGAGCCGGCCGGTGGAATGCAAGCGGACCAGGTTCGGGTGCTTGATTTCCAGCATCACCTTGAAATCACTGACCAATTGGCGACGCCACAGATCATCCTGCCGTGCCGTGGGCTTCAGAATCTGGACGACGAGATCTCGCTGACGTTCGACGTGACGCGCCAGGAATACCGTACTCCGCGCTCCGTCGGCCAGCACGCGCTCCAGGAAGTAGTGGTGAATCGTCTTGCCGAGAAAGTCTTCAATGCGATTTTTCGTACTGGCCGGGACGGTGTCGGCAATGGGAGGCGTTTCAACCAGCGGCGGGACAATCCCGGCAGTGACCCGCATTTGAGTCCGGCCGACAACAATCTGATCATCCGGTTGCAGCGCCACTCGACGCACACGGTTCCCGTTGACGAAAGTTCCCATCGTGCTGTCGAGATCGGTAATCACCCAGCGCGATCCGCGGCTTTCAATCTGGCAATGCGCCCGTGACGTGTAGGGATCATTGAAGCGCAGCGTCGCGACTGGCCCCCGACCGATCAGACAGATCTGATCTGCCACCAGGGGCCACTCGATCAGGAATCCATCCTCCTGGGAAACGACGAGGTGCATGGGGGGCGGGGGCGGAACCACTTTGGAACCCACTTCACCCCGCAGCGCAGCATCATACGCCGACCGGGATTCCGGCTTCAGCAGGCAGATCCTCGCTCGCGACACCTCGTTCAACAGCCGTTGGGCTTCGGCGGCATGTTCTCCCTTTTGGTACTTGCGCAGATACGACATCTGCCGGTCGGCAGCCGCCTCCACAACTTGCGGGTCATCCTCAAATTGATCGATGCCCAGCAACCGATAATGGGTGGCCGGCTGATCGCGCTGGGGAATTCCCAACCATTTGTGGTACGGATCAAAGGGAACCGACATAGTCTCAGCACCTGATTCCTGCACCTCGTGTGTCCCAATCAAAGCTGGTGCATAGACAATATAGGATACCCTTTCCCGATGGCAAATGTCATCAAGGAACTTGAGATATCGTTTGGTGCGTGGCTCAATGCCAATCTGTAGCCGAACGCTGGCTAAGACAACACGTCATGCAGGACATGGCCGTGCACATTGGTCAGTCGACGCTGGATGCCATCGTGATAGTGCGTCAGCCGGGTATGGTTGATACCCAGCAGGTGCAGGATAGTGGCGTGAAAGTCATGAACGTCGACTTTCTTCTCGGCCACCTTCCAGCCGATGTCATCCGATTCGCCGTAGGACATGCCATGCTTGAGGCCGGCTCCGGCGAGCCAGACGCTGAAGACGTCGGGATTGTGGTCGCGGCCGGGTCCGGCTTTGTCGCCGGCGGCCTCCGAGAACGGCGTGCGGCCGAATTCCGTGTTGAAGATCACCAAAGTGTCGTCGAGCAATCCGCGCTGCCGCAAATCGTGCAGCAATGCCGCGACGGGCTGGTCGATCTTGGCCGACTCGCGCCGGTGGTTGTCGGGCACACTGGCATGTGCGTCCCAATGGGTCTCAGTCCCAAATGCGGCGCCGCTCCAGAGCTGAATGAAACGCACGCCATGTTCGAGCAACCGCCGCGACAGCAAGCAGGCTCGCGCGAAATCGCCACATTCCTGGCGATCGACCCCGTACAGCGCCTGCGTCGCAGCCGTCTCTTGAGACAGGTCGGTCGCTTGCGGGATCGCCAACTGCATCCGCGCCGCGAGTTCATAACTGCGCATCCGACTTTCAAGCGCGTCATTGTGCCCTCGTTCGGCGAGATGTCGACGGTTAAGTTCCGCGATCGCCGCGTACCGCGCTGTCTGTGTCGCATCGTCGAGCTTGGTTGCCGGGGTCAGATTGCGAACGGCGGGTCCGCTGGTGTTGAGGACAACTCCCTGGTGCCGTGCGGGAAGAAAGCCACTCGACCAGTTATTGGCTCGTCCCGTGGGCCACGCACGGCTGTCAGGCAGCACGACAAACGTGGGCAGATTGTCCACCTCGGATCCGAGTCCATACGACACCCATGCTCCGGCTGCCGGAAATCCCAGCGTGCGGAAGCCGCTGTTGGCTTCGTAGGTTGCCGGCGTATGATTGCCGGTACCAGACCACATCGACTTGATCACCGTCAGTTCGTCAGCGACTTTGGCCAGATGTGGAAACAAATCAGAGACCCACAACCCGCTCTGGCCACGCTGCTTGAATTCAAAGTGCGGTCGGTGCAGCAATCCGACGCGCCCCATGAACCCCATCGGCTTCTCCTCAGCGGGGACCGACTTGCCGTGCAGTTCCTTCAGCTTGGGTTTGTAGTCGAACGACTCGAGCTGGCTGAGCCCCCCCTGCAAGAAAATCTGAATTGCCCGCTTGGCCTTCGGCGGATGATGCGGTGGCGGATCCCCCGCTTCACTGCGGATCGGATTAGCAGACGCATCTCGCGCCAGGAGCGACGCCAGAGAGATCCCCCCCAGGCCGGTAGCGAACTGGCCAAGGAGATGACGGCGGGTCAAGTGATGGAGATTTTCCATGGCGCTACTTCAGTCAATAAACAAGAACTCGCTGGCATTAAAGATCACGATGCAAAGCTGATTTAATCCGTGCTCCTTCGCAACGCGCTGGCCCAGCGTAACTTCCTCCGGCGTCGCCTGGCGCCCGAATGCGAGCATAAAAGCTCGGCGAATCTGGGCGGTCGTATCATTCGGTGCTTCCCGCTGGAGACGTTCTGCAAAACGACTCGCGTAGTGTTCAATTACTGTATCGTTCAATAGCGACAGCGCCTGGAGCGGAGTGGTCGTCACGGAACGACGGGGCGTCGGCACAGACGGGTCGGGACAGTCGAGGGTGTCGAGCAGGGGACTAGTACCCGACCGGACCCCAGTCCGGTACAGACTGCGCCGATTGAACTCGGGGCCGATTGCATCGAAGACCGTGAAGGTGTCATTATTTCCCGCCTCGGAGATCTTGAAGTCGCGATAGCCGGGGCCACCCAATTTCAAATCGAGGTCGCCGGACACCGCGAGCATCGCGTCGCGGAATGTCTCAGCCTCCAGTCGCTGCGCGGGCCGTCTCCAGACGAGGCGATTGTCGGCATCAATCGCCGCCGACTTCGCCACGCCACGCGAACTCTGCCGATAGGCCGCAGACGTGACGATCAGCCGTTGAATCCGCTTCAGGCTCCACGCGGGCCCCTCCGCCGGATGAACCAACTGGCCAGCGAGCCAATCGAGCAACTCGCGATGCGACGGCAAGCCCCCTTGGAAACCAAAGTCGCTCGGCGTGCGCACCAGGCCCTCGCCAAAATGATAACCCCACAACCGATTCACGATAACGCGCGGCGTGAGCGGGTTGCCGGGATGCGTGATCCACTCGGCGAGCGCCTTGCGGCGGTCGGCTTCGGGTGCGTTTTCAGAGAGGTTCCAATCGGAGGGTACACCCGTCACGGCAGCGATTCCGCGCGGCGCGACGATGTCCCCGGGTTGCTTGAAGTCGCCGCGGGCGAGGACTCGCCAGGCACCCGGCTGGTTAGGAACAACCGTGTGAACCGGGCCACCTCGTAGCAATCGAATCACCGCTTCGAGACGCGATCGCTGACCGGCGAGTTCGCGTTTCTGGGCGGGATCGGTCGCCTTTTCACGCACTATGAGTGCCGCAATTTCGGACTGAAGTTCCGCAATGCGTTTCTCAACAACGGGCTGCATGGACTTGGAAACGCTCTCTCGTTCATTCCCTTGATTCGTCCCGCCGAGCGCCGCACTGATCTGGTAGAACTCGCGCTGCGTGATCGGGTCGAACTTGTGATCGTGGCAACGACTGCAATTGATGGTCAGCCCAAGAAACGTCTGGCCCACCGATCCGACCAGTCCTTCCAGCTCTTCCTCACGAGCAAACGCGCGCATGTCGGGTGTGCCATTGTTATAGGCCGTCAGATCATAGGGGCCGATCGCCAGAAACCCGCTCGCAATCACCGCCAGGGGATCATCAGGCCGCAGCACATCACCGGCAATCTGCCAACGGACAAAGTCGTCATACGGCAGATCTGAGTTAAACGCTTCCACCACAAAATCACGGTATTTCCACACATTCGGCCGCAGCTTGTTCCGTTCAAACCCCTGGCTTTCACCGAAGCGAACAATGTCGAGCCAGTGCCGCGCCCACCGCTCGCCATAATGCGGCGAAGCGAGCAGCCGATCGACGAGAGCTTCGTATGCGCGGGGATTGCTGTCATTCACAAACTGCTCGACCTCTTCCGGAGCAGGGGGCAGGCCGACCAGATCGAACGACAACCGACGAATCAGCGTGCGGCGGTCCGCTTCCGGCGAAGGTTTGAGGTCAGCCTTGTCTAACCCCTTGAGAATGAAGAGATCGATGGGATTGTGGACGTGCCCGGAATCATCCACGCGAGCAAGCGGGGGTGGTTCGACGACTTGCAGCGGTTGCAACGACCACCAGTTGTACCCGGCGCGGCGGTCGCTGGTGTAAAGAAAGGGATCGATCGGATCCGTGGCCCACTTGGCACCCGCCTTGACCCATTCGTGCAACCGCTGTTTGTGCTCGGCCGAAAGCGGTTGGCGCCCTTTCGGCGGCATTTCCCCCGAGGCAATTCGTTTCAGCAGCAGACTGTCGAGGTCGCCAGGCTTGAGCACCACACCGCTGTCGCCACCGGTCAAGGCCTGCTCGCGCCGCGTGAGATCCAGGCCGCCTTGGTGTTCAGAAGCGTTGTGACATTCCAAACAATTCTGCGCTAACAGCACCGCGATATCCGCCTCGAGCGACTTCTTCACGACGGCCGGCGTGATGCCCTTCAATGGGTTGTCCTGATTGGTGAGCTTGCCGCGCCAGATTTCAATGCCGGACAGATTCGCGTGACCGCCGAGTGCAGCCAATTCAATCATCCCCGCGGTCACATCAATCACCCACGGCCCTAATCGGTTCCATTGCCCGCCGTTGCCGCTGCTGTAGTTTTTGACGACCAGCTTGCCCCCAATCAGAACGTCAAACGTCTCCGGATTGTTGTCTTCCCAAACATAGAGATAAACACTGTATGTCCCCGCCGGCACGTTGGTGACTCGTACGTGAGCCTTCCCCGGAGAAGAATAACGGGATGATCGAACCATTCGGGCACGAGCGTCGTCGGTCGCTGGAATCAATTGCACCGCCTGATTCTCAAACGACGAGAGTCCATCCAGCGAAACATCGCGCGCATCGGCCTCCCACGGATGGTCATCAATGACCAGGGCTGGACCGTTCAGATTTATGCCGCGATAGAAGGTCGGCGCGTCATCGGCACTCGCGATGCAGGAATTCATCGCGATTTGAAATACCGCGCCACAACACACGGCCAGCCAAAACGGTACAGGTGCGGAACGTGGGCGAGTCGAACGCAGCTCGCACCTCTTCCAGAACTTCACATCGATTAACTTCATGCCAAAATCCTGGTCAGCAAGTTGCCTGCCACGTCGGTCAGGCGATAGCTACGGCCGTTGTGTGGGAAAGTGAGCCGCTTGTGATCCAGGCCGAGCAGGTGCAGCATGGTTGCGTGCAGATCATGGACGGTGACGGGATCGACAGCAGCACGATAACCGATTTCGTCCGTTTCGCCATGACTGGCGCCTCCCTTGATGCCGGCACCCGCCATCCAGGCGATGAAGCCTTGCGGATTGTGATCGCGTCCGTCCTTGCCTTGTGAGACCGGCATCCGGCCAAACTCGCCACCCCAGATCACCAGTGTTGAATCCAACAAGCCGCGCTGTTTCAGGTCGGTTAGGAGGCCGTCAATCGGGACATCGGTGGCCAGGCAGTGGCCGCTGTGGTTGGCCGTCAGATTGCTGTGGGCATCCCACTCGCCATCGCTGTAAACCTGCACGAACCGCACCCCGCGCTCCACCAGCCGACGAGCCAGCAAGCACTTCGAACCATACGATTTCGTCTCGTTGCGATCCAGTCCATACATCTGGTGTGTCGCCGCCGATTCCTCTTTAAAATCCACCAGGCTGATCGCTTCAGACTGCATCCGATACGCCAGCTCGAACGACTGAATGCGGCCAAGCAATTCCGATTCTCCCGGCCGGTTTTGCAAGTGCTCGGCATTGAGCTTAGCGAGCAAATCGAGTTGCCGGCGCTGGTCCTCGCGCGTCACGTCACTCGGCCGGTTGAGATTGAGAATCGGATTTCCTTCGGGCCGAAAGAGCGTTCCCTGGTACGTCGAAGGGAGAAAGCCCGCGTGCCAGTTGAGCGGCCCCCCCTTGATCCCCAGGTTGTTGCCCAGCACCACATAGCCCGGGAGATTCTCGTTCTCGCTTCCCAGGCCGTACGTCACCCACGCACCAGCCGCAGGAAACCCAGGGCGCGCGATGCCCGTGTTGATCTGATATAGCGCAGGGACGTGATCGTTGGATTCGCTGTGCAGTGATTTGATGAAGGCAAAGTCATCCACATGTTTGGCAACATTGGGATATTTTTCACAGACCCACGCGCCGCTGTCGCCGTATTGTTTGAACTTGAAGGGCGACTTCATCAGTGGGCCAGGGCTGCCGTTGAAGACGTCGATCTGAATCTTCTGCCCGTCCCGCTTGGTAAGTTCCGGCTTGGGATCGAACGTATCGACGGCACTCGGAGCCCCTTCCATGAAGAGCCAGATGACCGACTTGGCCTTGGCAGGAAAATGGCCGGGTCGCGGTGCCAGCGGATTGGTGGCAGTGGGCTCCGCGGCAAGCAACCCCTGCGATGCCAGCAAATGCGTCAAAGCGACGCTGCCGAAGCCGGCCCCCGCACGCTGCAGGAAATGGCGACGATTGCTGATCCGCTCGAAGCGACCGCAGTGGGTATTGTGAGTGTCCGGCATGATTCCCCGATCAATCCACATAGAGAAATTCATTGAGGCTGAAGAACGCCTGGCACAAGTCGGTCAGTGCCTGTCGCCGCAGCTCTTCGATCTTCGCCTGGGGCGAGCGGCTCTTCCGTTCCTGCAGTTGACCCTGTACGAACGCCAGGGTGACGGTCCGTTCCTGCTCGCTTGGTGGACGTGCAAGTGCCAACTGATAGCCGCGTTCGATCCATTGTGCCGGCTCATCACCCGACTCCTTCAGCAGCCGGTCGGCGAAATCCAGGGACACGCGCCGCACAAACTGGTCGTTCAGTAGCGCGAGGGCTTGCGGAGCCACCGTGGTGGTGTCCCGGCGGCCGCAACTTTGCTGAGCATCCGGCTTGTCGAACGCCTGCAACAAAGGGTAGGGGACCACCCGCTTATGAAATAGATAGACCGACCGCCGGCGCGTGGCGGGACCATCTTCAATCTTATTCGGATAGGGATCCTTCAGATTGCGTGCGACGATCGCTTCCGCGGCAATGGGTGGCCGGACCGCTGGGCCGTATGTCGTAGAATTGAGAGTTCCACTCACCGACAACATCGAGTCGCGCAGGATTTCGCCTTCCAGTCGTTGCAGCGGCATCTTCCACAGCAGCCGGTTGTCGGGATCGGTCACCGGAGGCGTGGCGATTGTGTTTGCTTGTTGAAAGACGGCACTCAGCAGGATCTGGCGTTGCAGCCGTTTGATTTTCCAGCCATTGCTCACGAAATCGTTCGCCAGCCACTCCAGCAGTTCGGGATGTGTCGGCGGTTCAGAGCGAACGCCAAAGTCCCCGACACTGCGGACCAGTCCCTGCCCGAAATGGTGCTGCCAAATCCGATTGACGATCACCCGGGCAACCAGCGCCCCCGCACCTTGTTTGACGTCGGTGATCCATTCTGCGACGGCCCGCCGCTGATTTGTGCTGTTCTTGGCAGAACTTTGTGCTCGCGCGGAAGTCCAATATTCATCGGGTGATTTCCCGTTGGTCAGGATCGAGACAAATCCCAACTGCACCGGTTGAGTGTGATCGTAGTAGTCGCCTCGATGGAACAGCCAGGTCGGCTTGGGATCGGGGCCAAAATCACGATAACCCAGCGTCGTTTCCTTTGACGCACCGAGCGGCACATCGCCCCGCTGTCCACTATGCAGAGACGACATCAAACGGTAGTAGTCGCGGCTCGGAACGGCATCGTACTTATGGTCATGACAGCGGCAGCAACCGAGCGTCAATCCCAGGATTCCGGTCCCGATCGTCGACAGCATATCATCCATTTCGTTGTACTGGTTTCGCAACCGTTCATCTTCCATCAACTTGTCCGGGAGCGCGGCAAACGGACCGGCTGCCAGAAACCCGGTCGCCGCGACGGCCTGCGGATTCTGCGGCTCGTATTCGTCCCCCGCGAGCTGCCAGCGAACGAACTGGTCGAACGGTAAGTCATCATTCAACGCCCGGATGACGAAGTCGCGATAGTGATAGGCCGTCGGGCGATCGCGATCACTTTCCTGACCGTCGCTGTCGGCGTAGCGAGCCACATCCAGCCAATGCCGGCCCCACCGTTCACCGTAGTGCGGACTCTTCAGGAGCCGATCGACGAGCGCGGCTAACGCCTCTTGCGGATGACGCTCGTACGCGACGGAAAACTCGCGAACTTCATCGGGCGTCGGCGGCAGGCCGATCAGATCGAAGGTCACTCGGCGGATCAGTTGCCGTGACGTGGCTCGACCTTGGAGAGGAAGCCCCGCGGCTTCCAGTCGTGCCTGGATGAAACGGTCAATCGGCGTCAACGGCCAATTCGGATCTTTCACCACGGGTTCGGTGGCTGGGCGCAAGGGCTGAAACGCCCAATGAGTCTTGGCCCGCTCAGCGCGCGGATCGAGGACGTCCGCACCGTCCGGCCACTTGGCTCCCTGGTCTATCCACGCCCGGAGCACGCCCACTTCGTCTTTGCTCATTCGGGGCCCATCGGGCGGCATAACCGCTTGAGGTTCCACTGCAGCGACCAGATGAATGAGGCGGCTGCGGGCACTGTCCCCTTGGACGAGCACCGGGCCCAGATCGCCCCCTTCCATGACACGCTGCCGAATACCGAGATTCACGCCCCCCTCTTCGTTCCCCGCCGCGTGGCATTCAAAGCAATGCTTGCGGAGCAGCGGTTGGACGTCCTTGACGAAATCCACTTGCCGCAAACTGGCCGGTGGAAGTAACGTCGCGTAATTCACAGCCGGCACTCCCGCCGCAAAATTGGCAGCAACTTCCTCCGCCGACAACGCACGGCCATAGATCGCGACCAGCGACAATTCCCCCAGCCACGGCCTGTCCCCGGTCAATTCATTGACCAGCGACAGCCGGAAGTCGTCGCTCCAGTTGCCGAGTTGTCCGGCAACAGACTTCACGGCGACTTCTTTCCCATCCAGATAAATCCGCGCGGACTCCTGGGCATCCCGAGTGAAAACGACATGCGTCAATTCCCCCCGCAAAGACGATTCCGGACTGGCGGTGGAAGGGATGCCGTTGACACCAGTGACAGTCGTACGCAACCGCACGTCAAAGCGTCCAGCGTCCTGCCCCAGCGTGAAGTTACGCTTCCCTGTATCGGCCGACAGCGACACGATACGCGCTGGCCCCATTTGCAGCGTATCTTGTGGCTTGAGCCAGGATTCGATCGACATCGCCTGCGATTGCTTAACCGCGGCCACAATCTTGCGGGCGGGATCCACCGAGGTGATTCTCGACGACGACGTCACAATCAGCCGCCCCCCGCGGACCATCAGCCCCGGCAACTTTTCCATGCGCAGATTCAACGGCTCACCGCTTCCAGACCGATCGCGGACCACGTCCCCCGTCACGCCATCAAACGTGTAGAGCACCAACAGATCCTTCGCGACACGCTCGGCCGACTGTGCAGGGTGCGCAACCATCAGATGGGCAATCGCAAGCATGACAGCCATAACCGCCCGCGGAAGGATCGATGAGACGAATCGTACAGAGTCCCTCAAGGTACATCTCCTCTCACACGGCGAAACCGCCATTCTGATCTGAACTTCGACCGTCCTGCCAGGGAATTTTTTATCACGTCACCTGCGCCGATGATGTCATTGAACATTAAACCATTGCCGATTCTCCTCCGTGATGCCAAAATGCGTAAATCTTTTGTCGTTTTGCGACACGATACTTCAGGTCGCTGCTCCCTACTTCTTCTCAATCTGCAATCACTCTCATGCCGAAAACCATCGTTCGCATCGGTTTGGTGATGACTCATTCGCTGGGCTTTTATCGCGACATCCTGCGCGGGGTGAAAGCTTTTGCCATCGAGCGGCCCGACTGGGTCTTCACTCCAATCGCGCCCGAAGCCCGCGCGATTGAACTGGCCCGCCCGCTGAGCTGCGACGGTTATCTCGCACATGTGTTTACTCGGCCGCTGGCAAACGCGCTGCTGAAGTTACGCAAGCCGGTGATCAGCGTGGCGGGAGTCCTCCCCGATCTCGCCCTGCCGCGTGTGGCCGTCGACCATGTTGAAGTGGGGCGGCAAGCCGCGCGGCACATGCTGGAACGCGGCGTGTCTCAGTTCGGGTTCGTCGGATATCCCAAGCACGATTTCTCGGTCAAACGCGAAGCAGGCTTCCGCGAGATCGTCGAATCTGCGGGCCTGACGCTGCAGGCCTTCCATGAGCGAACCAGTCGCGTTCAAGAACCGACCGGAGTCTGGCGTTGGAATCAGCCGCTCATGGACTGGCTGACCGCGCTACCGAAGCCGGTCGGCGTCCTGGCCAGCAATGATGTACAGGCGTCGCAACTCTCCGAATGTTGCCGGCAATTAAAGCTGCTCGTGCCGGACCAGGTGGCCATTGTCGGTGTCGATGACGACGACCTGCTGTGCGAACTCTCCCGGCCATCACTGTCCAGCGTGGCATTACCAGGCGAACGCATCGGGTATGAAGCCTCCAAACTGCTCGACAAGTGGCTGGGCGGCTCGCCCCCAGCAAAAACAACGCTCGTTCTGCCCCCTGGGGGCGTAGTGGTGCGGCAATCGTCCGACCTGCTGGCCGTCCCCGATCCCGAGGTCAGCGCAGCAGTTCGCTTCATTCAGCGGCACGCTCATCAAGAGATGCGGGTCGAGAACGTCTTGCGACATGTACCAATCGCCCGCCGCGCCCTCGAACGACGCTTCCGCAAATCGCTGAATCGCAGCATCTCCGAAGAAATCCGCCGCGTGCATCTGAACCGCAGCAAACAATTGCTCGTCGACACAGAACTGCCGATCGCCACTGTGGCGCGCATGTCCGGCTTCCACGACGGCAGGCAATTATCGATCCTGTTTCGGCAAGCGACAGGCATCACACCCTCGGAATACCGCCATCAATTCCGCTGCCGGCCTTAAACACAACGCGACGAAATCCAATGCCGTCGAAGTCGCCAAGACTTCGGCGGCCTTCGCCAATACGACCAGAACTCTTGGGGAGTTCTGCTACGAATGCCTTCGCAATGCTCGCCCGGAATGATGGATTCAAGTATATTGATGGATCAGGAGCCGACGACAGTTATGGTTTGACATTTGCAGTAGACGGCGTGCACTTTCGGGCAGATTCCGAAAGCGAGCATCCTCGATTCCAGTTTCGTCGTCACGATGGAAAGCGATGGAGATGAAACGTCAGCAGATCACTCTGGCAGTGTTGATGTCGATGTTGTTCGCGAGCACCTCGCGTGCAGCAGAACCCGATGCAGCGGCGGTCGAATTCTTTGAGAAAAAGATTCGGCCCCTGTTCGTTGCCCATTGTATAGAATGTCACGGCAAGAAAGAGCACGGCGGACTGTTGCTCGATTCTCGTGAGGGCTGGATGACCGGAGGTGATTCGGGGCCCGCCGTCGTACCGGGTGATCCTGAGAAGAGCCTGTTGATTCGGGCCGTCCGGCAGGTCGACAAAGACTTGAAGATGCCGCCCAAGCAAAAACTGTCCGATACGGAAATCGCCGATCTGGAGACGTGGGTGAAGAATGGTGCCGCCGATCCGCGATCGTCGTTGAAGACAAACGATTTGTCCGCCAAGCCGCGGTATGGGATCTCACTCGAAGAAGGACGCAAGTTCTGGTCGTATCAGACGGTGACCGATCCGGCGGTGCCCACGGTAAAGGACCAGTCGTGGCCGCGAACTGCCGTCGACAATTACATTCTGCACCGGATGGAGTCGGCGGGAGTTGTTCCCGTCCCGTCGGCTGATCCTCGAACATTGCTGCGTCGCGTCACGTTCGATCTGACCGGATTGCCGCCGACTCCGGCCGAGATGGATGCATTCCTGGCCGACAGTTCGACTCAGGCTTTCGAACGGGTCGTCGACCGACTCTTGAGTTCCGCCCGCTACGGTGAGCGTTGGGGAAGGCACTGGCTGGATGTCGTGCGTTACTCCGATACGTGCGGGAATGCGTCAGACTATCCTGTCCCACAAGCTCACAAGTATCGTGACTGGGTGATTCGTGCGTTCAATCGAGATCTGCCGTACGACCAGTTCCTCCGCGACCAAATCGCCGGAGACCTGCTGCCCAGCGATAACGACGCTGATCGCTACGAGCGAATCGTGGCGACTGGCTATCTGGCGATTGCCCGTCGGTTCGGCGGGGACCGGATGGGCGAGCACCATCTGACATTGGAAGACACGATCGACAATCTGGGACGTGGCATTCTGGGCTCCAGTGTGTCGTGTGCCCGTTGTCACGATCACAAGTTCGACCCGATCACCATGAGTGATTACTACGGACTCTATGGGATCTTTGAAAGTACTCGCTTTCCCTTCCCCGGCGCTGAAGTTGACAAGAGGCAATCCGACTTTGTAGCACTCATGTCGCCGACGGAAATCGAGGCCCTACTCGCTCCCCATCGAACCAAGATGGCGGCGCTGGAGGCCGAAGTGAAAGCCCTCGAAGTGGCTGATGCTGACGCGAAAAAACTGCCCGAGAGTCCCGAAAAGAAAGCCGCAGTGGATGCGGCGGCGAAGAACCTGGCCGAAGCGCGACAGAAACATAAGGCCGCTGCAGCCGAGGCTCCACAGGTGAATAATGCCTATGCCGTCGCCGAGGGAACTGCAGCCAACACGAAACTACAATTGCGAGGTGACCCCAAGCGGTTGGGCAACGAGGTCACTCGGCATTTCCCGGCCATCCTGGGAGGTCAAGAGTTGTCCAAAGATGTCCCGGGCAGCGGGCGGTTGCAACTGGCGGACTGGATCTTGAATCCGCAGAACCCGTTGACTGCCCGCGTCATGGTAAACCGCATCTGGCAGTACCATTTTGGTCGCGGACTGGTCACCACACCGAATGATTTTGGATTGCGAGGCCAGGCCCCCACGCATCCGGAACTGCTCGATTTTCTGGCGAGTCGCTTCGTGGAGCAGAAATGGTCCATCAAGTCGATGCACAAGCTGATCCTGCTCTCGCACACGTGGCGGCTCTCCTCATCAACAGCGTTAGAATCCGCCCCGCAGCACGCGAAGAACGTCGAGCTCGATCCTAATAATGATGTCTATTGGCATTTCAATCGAGCGCGCCTCGATGCCGAAGCGATCCGCGACTCACTCCTGTTTGTCGGCAACGATCTGGACGAATCTCCGGCGGGAACTCACCCATTTCCGCCGCAGTCGACCTGGGGTTGGACTCAGCACAACCCGTTCGTCGCCAATTATGATTCCCGCCGAAGAAGCGTCTACTTGATGCAGCAACGACTCAAGAGGAATCCCTACCTGGCGTTGTTTGACGGTGCTGACCCGAGTTCCAGTACAGCCGTCCGGTTCATGAGTACCACGCCGCTGCAAGCCTTATTCGCGATGAATGATCCCCTGGCACACGCTCAGTCGGTCAAGTTTGCCGAGCGATTGATGGCATCGAGTTCGGATGAAGCAGTGCGGATCTCTGTCGCGTATCAGTTAGCCTTCGGCCGGCCACCCCAGCCGGATGAACAAAAGGCGTGCGTCGAGTTCCTCAACCTCTACCTGGCGCGTTTGGGCGAACTGAATACTCCTGCGGACCAGACGCAACTCAAGCTGTGGTCGGCTCTGGCCCGGTCGCTCATGGGCGCCAACGAATTTATCTACGTAGACTAATAGCACTACACAGTCTTCCTCACCGCTGAAGGTGTTTTGATGCAATACGCTGCTTGTGACAATTCTCGACGGTCGGTCCTTTCGTCTCTCGTCTGCGGATCATTGCTGCTGCCGGGGATTCTTTCGGAATTGCTCGCAGAGACCGCATCTTCCGATGCGAACCCGTTGGCTCCGAAACTGCCGCACTTTCCGGCGCGGGCGAAACGCGTCATCTTCATGAACATGAGTGGTGGGGCGTCGCATGTCGATTCGTTCGACTACAAGCCCAAGCTGATTGCCGATCACAACCAGCCTTATCAAGTCCCCGCGAAAATGCTGGAGGCGTTTGCTCCCAACAATCGGGTTGTCGAAAAGTTCTTTAAACGCCCCGGTTGGGAATTCAAGCAGCGAGGCCAGTCGGGACTTTGGATTAGTGAACTGTTTCCGCAGATTGCCGAGTGTGCCGACGATCTCTGCCTGATCCGCTCGATGCGCAATGATCACGCCGACCACTTCCAGGCAACGCTAGGGATTCACACCGGTTCGGTGACGTTTGCCCGTCCCAGTATCGGATCATGGGTCAGTCATGGCCTGGGGACGATCAATCAGAATCTCCCCTCGTTCATTGTGCTGGCTCCGCTGACACCGTACGCGGGTGGGCAGGTCTGGGCCTCTGATTTTCTCCCGGGTTGCCATCAGGGAACTCCCGTCGCACCGGGAGCCGAGCCGATCGCGAATATTCAACGCCGTCAAGCGGACTCGAGTCTCCAGGAATTGGAACTCGGGCTCACGCAGGCGTTCAATCGGCGGCACCTGTCAGGCCGTGATGGAGATGGTAATCTCTCCGCACGGATTAAGTCGTTCGAAACCGCGTTTGGAATGCAATCAGCGGCTCCCGAAGCGTTCGATTTGTCAGGTGAAACGGATGCCACGCTGCAGCTCTATGGGTTGCCTCGCGGAAGCACGAAAGGGTTTGCCTGGCAATGCCTGATGGCACGTCGGCTGTCAGAGCGGGGCGTGCGGTTTATTGAACTCATCGATTCGGGAGCCTCTAACAACTGGGACGCTCACGGCGACATGGCGACGCACGGTCCGCTGGCCAAGAATGTCGATCAGCCGGTGGCTGGGCTGTTGAAGGATCTCAAGTCGCGCGGCATGCTGAATGACACGCTGGTCGTCTGGACGACCGAGTTCGGCCGCACTCCGTTCAATACCGGCAAGGATGCCAAAGGCCGCGAACATCACGCCGAAGCCTTTACATCCTGGATGGCAGGCGGCGGGATTAAGGGAGGCTTCAGCTACGGAGAGAGCGACGACCACGGCTGTACGGTCGCAGCGAATGAGGTTCACATTCACGACTTCCACGCCACGATCCTGCACCTGTTGGGGCTTGATCACGAGCGACTCACCTACCGCCACTCGGGTCGCGATTTCCGCCTGACCGATGTCTCCGGCGAGGTTGTCAAAGAGATCCTGGCCTAAACGTCGGTTGCCGAGGCAAATTAGTTCCAATCAGAAAGGCCACACCGTGAAGACGATGTTGATACGTCGGACGCAAATGCTCGTTCTCGTTGCCCTGGTAGTTGCACCACTCACGGCGTTGTGGGCTCAAGACAAGCCAGCGCCAGTCGTCACTCTCAAGGTCTCCGCGGACCGCGCGGATGCGTTGTATAAAGCTGGCGAAAACGCAACCTTCACCATCGAAGCCCTGCAGGATGATAAACCGCTCGCGGAAGGCAGCGTCGTCTGCACTTTCTCCAAGGACGGTTGGCAACCACGGCCGGACCAGACGTTAGTTCTTAAGGACGGCAAGGCGACACTCGCCGGCAAGCTCGACGAACCTGGCTTCCTGTTGTTGCGGGCCACGCTGGGTAAGACGACCACGCTGGCGGCAGTGGGCTATGATCCTCTGCAACTGAAACCCAGCCTGCCGGTACCGGATGATTTCGACCAGTTTTGGACCGCACAGAAGGCGGCACTCGCGGCAGTGCCAAGCAAGGCAACGCTGACACCGGTCGAGGCACCGGCGAAGGGATTGGATGCGTTTGACGTTCAGGTCGATTGCCTGGGCAAACCGGTTTCGGGCTATTTCGGGCGTCCCCAAAACGCGAAGCCCAAGTCACTCCCTGCGATTCTGTTTGTGCATGGGGCGGGTGTCCGTAGCTCAACCTTGGCTAGCACTCAGTGGGCGGTCCGGGAACGGGGCATGCTGTCACTCGACATCAATGCGCACGGGATTCCGAACGGCAAGCCGGCAGAGTTTTACACGGAACTCACCGCCGGCGAGTTGAAGGACTATCGAAGCATTGGCCGGCAGGATCGTGAGCAGTGCTACTTTAAGGGCATGTTTCTCCGTTTGATTCGGGCCATCGACTTTCTGACGGCCCAGCCCGAGTGGGACGGCAAGACCGTGATCGTGTATGGCAGCAGCCAGGGAGGTTTTCAAGCCTTGGCCGCGGCGGGGCTCGACGCACGCGTTACCTTCATCTGCGCCGGCGTGCCGGCAGGATGTGATCACACCGGCAGCGCCGCCAATCGCATCAGCGGCTGGCCCAAAATTGTTCCCAACGACGCCGAGGGCAAACCCGATCCATTAGCGCTTCAAACCGCACGTTACTTCGATTGCGTGAACTTCGCCGCACGTGCGAAGTGCAAGGGAGCAGCGGTCACTGTTGGGTTCATCGACGCGACCTGTCCGGCCACCAGTGTGTATGCGGCCTACAACGCCCTGGCGATTCCCAAGGCCATCCACGCCGATGTTGCGGCCGGTCACACCAACACGCCCGGTGCTTCCAAGTTCATGCAGGATGCGGCCTATAAGCATGTCCAAGACATGAAATGACTCGCAGACAGAAAAAGCGTCCTTCTCCCAAGCCTCTCAAGAGATACGTTGCATCATGAGCCATCCCATTTCCCGTCGTCGATTCATCCAGGCTGCCGCGGCCGCCGGCATTGGTCTACCCACCATTCTGCCTTCGGGCATCCTGGCCGGACCATCGCCCAACGAGCGTTTGTCGTTTGCGTGTATTGGAATGGGTGGCCAGATGCGGGGTTACTTGATCCCGGAACTCGGCAAGATCGATCAGCAGATCGTAGCCATTTGCGATGTGGATAAGCGGCAGCGCGACAGTGCTCTGCAAGTGAAGGGGCTGACCAATGCCCGGACGTATCATGATTATCGCGAGTTGCTCGATAAAGAGACTGGCGTCGATGCTGTCCTCATCGGCACGCCCGATCACTGGCACGTCCCCATCTGCCAGGCAGCGTTGCAGGCCGGCAAACATGTCTATTGTGAGAAACCGCTGGCCCATTCCGTCGCCGAATGTCGAGCCTTAGAGAAACTGGCGAAAGATCATCCGAACCTGGCGACTCAGACGGGCAATCAAGGCTGCTCGACCGAGGGCTTTCGGCGCAGCTTCGAAGTCATTCAATCTGGCCTCCTGGGGCCAATCACCGAGGTCCATGTCTGGCACCCGGGACATGCCTGGCCCAATGGAGTCGATCGGCCGACTAAGAGTGATTCGATTCCCGATGGATTGGACTGGAACTTCTGGTTAGGAGCGGCTCCGTCTCGCCCCTACAACAATGAGATCTATCATCCCGGCAAGTGGCGCGGCTGGTACGATTTCGGCGGTGGTTCCCTAGCCGACTTCTGTTGCCACAGTTTTCAATTGGCATATCGAGCCCTCGAACTCGACGCCCCCACGCGCATCGAAGCGACTGGCGACAATCTCGGGCATGAATCGTTCCCCACACGTTGCGCCGTGACGTTTGAATTTGCCGCGAGAGGGAAACGCGGGCCGCTGAAACTCTTCTTCTACTCGGGAGAGAATCACCTGCCGCCAGAAAATATCACGCAAGGACCGGTCGGCACGACGGGTTGTTTGATTGTGGGCAGCGAAGGGACGGTGTCGGTCGGGTTGTGGAATACCGACTGCAACGTTCGCCTGAAGGGAGCCAGTGGTTTCCAGGGAGCCAATCAGCCCGAGGTGGCCAAGATCGCGAAGACTCAGCCGCGGATTGATACGGAAGTGCTCAAGTGGGATCCGAAACGGGCAGCCAAAGGGGAGCGCCCGCGTTGGAGCCAGGTCAATAACTCGCACATGTTCGAATGGGTGCTGGCGTGTGCCGGCGACGCGAAGTCGTACTCGCCTTTTGAAATCGGGGCCCGCATTACCGAAGTCGGCATGCTCGGCGTCCTGGCACTTCGGATGCAGAAACCCATCGTGTGGGACGCGGAAAAGCGTCAGGCAGTGGGCCTCCCCGAGGCCGATGCGATCATCGATCCGAAACCGTCGACCGACAAATATTTGCCGCGTTCCTAACGGTCCCCGTGGCAGACGCTGCCTAAATTCTTACAAACACCGTTACGTCGGGACCATCCAGGCCACACCGACGGCCGGGGTCGATTCGTAGTTCCGGAACTGCATGGTAGCGCGGCCAGCCCCGCCACGTTTGAGAATGCCGGTTCGTGTCACAGTAGTCCCGTCTTCCGTCGTCAGGACGAGGAACAGGTTGCCGCGGGGGGTGACTGATCCCACCACCGTAAGTGGCGTGGATGCACCGCTGGGACTGGTGCCCCAAAAGTAGCCGTTGCGATAGCCCTCGACCTGGAATTCAACTCCCGGTTGATCCTGGCAATCGGCTGTCGGAGGGGCGAAGAGTTGCGAATCGGTCAGGGCCCAGTGAGTCCCTTCAAGCCAGCGAAATTCACTGTTGTGCAAATCGCCATCATCCGTCGGCAGCTCGGCAGCGGGTGGTGTTACGCCCTCCGCCAGTTTCGACATGTACGCCCAATGTGTCACATACGGGTCGAACTCGGTCGCCATCTGCATCGTGATCCGCCAGGCATGATCCTCAAACTGCATTTCGCCGACGCCGGTCACCATCACTTGCCCTGTCTCGGTCGAGCTGAATTCAATGCGGACCTGTCCCTTCCGCGTGACAATCCCATTCATGTCGTACGTGGCCGTACTTCCCGTCTGCAAGCCGAGCAGAGTGGGCTTGGAAAATGTCACCGTATTCTGACCGGAAAAGACCCCTTTTTCGGCGCTGGTAATATAAAACACCGTCTGGTCGGCGATCGGTTCGAGTTCCAGAGGGTTGGGGTTCACGGCGTAGGCCAGTAGATTGGCCGCCGGCACATACCAGTCGCCGAGCACGATCTTATCCCAACGCCCGCTGGCCTTCAGTTCCTGGCCGTGCTTCCCCACAACCTGGTTGTTGTCCTGCAAAGCCTTGGCGACGTCAGCCGCATTCCAGTCTGCACGAGGGACCCATTTCGGCACATTGAGCAACAGGGGTGACGCCGTTGGAAGATCGCGATTTTCGAGCGGCTCGATCCTGTCGATCGTGAGTCGCGGGCGGATTGCTTTCCGATTCTGACGGTAAAACCAGGATGGGGGAATGAAGGAACTGAGCATGGTCCGTCACCAATGGGGTGTCTGAAGGGAGTGCGTCAAGGTGACTGCTCATACGTGATCGGTCGAGAAGAGACGCGATCGGAGATTTATGCATTCATACCCAGCAGAAATGAGCTGGCTTCGTGGAAAGCACGTACAGTGACGATTCTTCCGACGGTGGAGACGCGGGACACAGGAACTCCAATCTGAATGAGCTCAGCGAATGAGGGGACGGTTGGCCAACGACCCCCGCCAACAAGTGTGCTTGGGCACTGGCGGAGCGCGCGAGCTTGCAGATGGAGGATTCCCTACCTCGGCGAGCCATTGATCGCATGGAATGCGTTGAAGGAACCGCGGCGGTGAGAACCAGGGTTATGGAACTACTCCACTACGCCGAGCCAGTTCGGCTTGAAGATCATGACCGCGCCCAGTCCGGCGATGACCACGCCGCTGAGCAGTTTCAGCATGCGGCCGCCTCGCTCCTGCAGCTTGTTTTTGCCCAGCGTCACCACAGCGATGGCCACCATGACCGAATCGTCGAACATGTACGCGGCGATGTAGAGTAACAGGTACAGGTAGTTCTCCCACGGGGGGTATTTCTGCATGGTCAGAATGCCGGTGTACATGGCGGGCAGACCTGCCGTGCACAGCAGCTCGATGATATTGACCAGCACCGCGAGCACTGTCGCGCCGACGATGGCCGCTAAGAGATTTTCGGCCATCACGATCCGCCGGATGCGGTTATAGAGACCCGGCTTGCTCGATTCGGGAATCGAGAGCGACACGCCTTTCTTGAAGGCGAAGAAATCCTTAATGTGGATCAAGCCGACAATCAGGCCGATGGTGCCGAGGGTCAACTGAGCCGGCCGCAAGTAAATGACCAGTTTGGCGACCGAGAGCCACGCCGTCATAAATGCAAAATAGGCCAGTCCACTAATGAATACGAATGTTCCGGCCACCGCCAGGATCTTCAACCGGTCGCGCAGATTGACCAGCAGCGATAGCAGAAACATCAAGACCCACATCGCACACGGATTGAAGCCGTCGATCGGCCCCACGGCGATCGTAAATGCCGGCATTCCCCAGTCGCGCCAGCGGACCTCACCCAGCACGGGCAGCGTGATCGTCTCGAGAGATTGTGTGGGCGGGGGAGGCGGCAAGGCGAGGGGATCGGTCTCGGCGGGAATTTCATCTGGCACGGCGCGACGCAGTGGCGGTGCGTCGCAATCGGTGGCCACGGAATCAGTGGCGGTGATTGGCGGCGGCGCCCGCGGCGGAGGTTCTTCCGCGGCAGTTTCCGGTGCCGGTTGTGCGAACAGCACTGCGACCAACCAGAGGGGAACAGCACTTGCTTGGTTGATGTCAGTATGCTGGGGCTGCCGCTGTTCAGTCACTTTCTTATCTTGCGGGGTTTTATCCGGTTGACTTTTTTCCTGCGGACTTTTCGCTGGCGGACAGACGATGGTCACTGCCTTCAGAACATCGTCCCATTGACGATAGCTGGTTGCGGCGTCGAAAAAACCGACCCTCAATTGGCCGCAATAGTGCAGTGCGGGGACCGAGGTGGCCTGCACGCCGTAACGTTGCGACAGCTCATTCAGACGAGTTCCAGCGTCCGTGGACGAAGCGATGTCCAGCGGCACGAACTTGTAGCCGGGATAGCGTGGTGCAATCTGGTCGAAGATGACTGGCTTGGCGGCCGCACACCGCGGGCAACCAGATCTTACGAACACCTCGACCGTAAACAATTCTTCCAGACGCTTCGGCGTGGTCACCGCATCCCAGCCGACCTCGAACTGACCGCTGCCGTAAAACGCCGGCAGCCCCGGTTTGGTGAGCTTGAAATGGTCAGCCAGCTTATAAAAGCGGTCGAGCGCCTTCGCATCGGCGACGACATCACGCACCACAAGATGGACGCCGGGACGCTGGCCAAATGTCTTGACGACAAATTCCTGCGCCGCTTTGGACTTCTCAGAATCGCCCCGCGTAAAGACTTCGAGGACCGCGCACCGTGGTGGCTCAGCAGCCAGGCAACGGACTTCCGTGCCAACTCCACCGGTCACTACGGCCGAAACAAGCAGCCAACACGCAAGGCGAATCATTCTGATCGTCATAGCACGACTCCTTATTCTAATATGAGCGTACCCACTCCGCGGAACAACTGGAAGCGTGCCTCATATGAGAAAATGCCGTGCCGCTCTAACAATTCCTTAGGGATTCCAGCCGCCGTCGGATTGCGCCGTGTCGGGTTTATCCAACTTATCCAGTGTCATGCCGAGGTTGGAATGATTCTGAGGAAAAACGAAGTGGCCAGGAATCGAGGATCTCACTCGGTTCCTGGCACTTTCGCCGTGCCCCGCTAACGATCCCTGCCCGGTTGGAATCATCTTACTTGGGCATGGGCAACACAATCAGGGCATCTTCAGTGAAGGATGCTTCGCCGGCCTTCCCGTTGATGCGGTATTGGACCTTCAATTGCTTCGTCGCGTTCGGGGCCGGATCGCCACCGAAACTCGCGTTGTAGCTGGCATCCGCGAGCGTGATCAGCGGGAACTCACCGGCTTGCTTCTGCAGCACGGCGGTCACGTCCTTTTGAGTCGCCCCCGATCCGTACTCCGCCTTAATGATCTCCAGCTTGACCTTGTTGAGTTCGGCGGTGGAGAGCAGTTCCTTCACGTCGACTCCCTTGCTGCCCAGTTTTTGAGCGACAACCAACGTGGCTTGAGTCGCGTCGTCCTTCAGGCCTTCCACCTTGATGGTCTTGATGGCGAACTTGAGCGTTTCAATGCCGGGATGAAGTTTAATCACATCCAGCACCAGCTTTTGTTCGGCGGCCTGCTTGGAAGCGTCGAAGGCCTTCTGACACATCTCAGCTCGTTCCGCGTCAGCCATCGGGAACTTGCGGACCAGACCGATGTAGCCACGCAAGCCACGCAGTTGATACTTCACATCGGGCGAGGTCTTTGCCAGATCGAGCAGCACGGGTGCCGCATCAACACTGTTCCATTTCCCGAGCAACCGACTCCCCACATCCTGCAGCAACGGGTCCTTGCTCTTGGCCGCCGCCCCCATCGTCTCCAGGGCCTTGGTTCCGCCAACGTCACCCAGGATTTCCAATAGCACGGTTTTCGTGGCCGCGGGCGAACGATCCAGAGCAGTCGTCAGTTCGGCCGCACACGCTTCGCGATCAGGCATCCGGATACTGGCTGCTTTGAGGGCTTGTTGAGCAATCGGAGCATCATCGGCCCGCTTCGGCGAGGTCGCTTGAGTAATCAGCACGGGAAGATTCTTCAACGTGACGGTTTCGCCCAAAGCAGT
Source organism: Planctomycetaceae bacterium (assembly GCA_021732415.1). Classification (GTDB taxonomy): domain Bacteria; phylum Planctomycetota; class Planctomycetia; order Planctomycetales; family Planctomycetaceae; genus JAKFVC01. The sequence continues at coordinate 85,944 of JAKFVC010000014.1, read as the reverse complement.
CAATGCCGCCCCGCGCACCGTCTTGTCAGCATGTTCGATCGCCTTCAACAAAGCGGCAGTCGCTTCGATTCGCCGTTTCCCCACAAGCTGGATCAACAGCGGGTACTTTTTCCCTTCGGCTTTGGACAAGAGCGAGACGATCTGAGCATCGATGCCGTTTCCTCGGACGTCGCCCAATGTGGCTTTCGCGGCCTGAGCTAGCTCATCATCGGCATCCAGGGCCGCCTCTAACAGTAACGGCAGACTCGAGACATCACCGACTCGTGCGAGTGCCCCGATGGCCGACAACCGCACGGGCTTCTCGCCACCTTCTGCGGCCTTCATCACGGCTGCCAGGACAACCGTTTTGGGACGATCGGCCATTGCTTGCACGATCATAGCAGCTCGCTCGGGCTTGGATTTCGTCAGTTCGGCGGCGAGGGCCTTGTCGACATCGCTACCGGGAAACTCGCGCGCCGTTCCCAATGCGAGCTGAAAGAAGACCTTATCCGGAGACTGGAATTGTTCCATCAGCAGCGGCAATCCCTCTTTGGGATCGCGTGCCAGAATCGCGCCACGAGTCCCTTCAACAATTCGCTGCTTCGGGACTTCAGCCTTGCGGACCTCATCGTAAATCGCAACTGCATCCGCCGACTTGCCGGTAGCGTGCAACCGCTCAGCACAGAGAACGCAGCCCTCGGCCACGGCCGAACGGACGCCAGCCGGAGCACTGGCCAACAACGGTCGCAGCGACTTGGCGGCCGCTTCATTGCCGATCCGTCCTAATGCCACAGCGGCAGCCGAAGCGACCTCCGAATCCTTGTCCTCCAACCGCACAATCAACGTCTCGGTCGAACTGGCGTCGCGGCGGACACCGATCGAATTGAGCACTCCGATCAGCAACTTGCCATCCAGCGATTCGGACGCCTTGCGGAGCGCGTCGCCAGCCGCCGAGCCCGGAATGGCTTCCAGAGCGATGCGGGCCCACGAGGCGAATTTCTCTTCGGACAGCAACTTAGCCAGGTCGGGCACCGACGCATCCGAGCCGTGGATCGCCAGGTTCTTGCAGGCGAGGGCCTTGTCGGCATCGGGTGCATCCGACCGCAGGACCGCTAAGAGTTCCATCTCCCGTTGGGGAGAACCATTCTTGTCTTCAGCGGCTCGCACCGACGATATGGTCAGCACGAGAAGCGCAGCGAGAAGTGTGAGGAATCGTGTCGTATGTCGAATCAATAGCATAGTTATCGCTCCAGAGCGTTTGGATTAAGAACATCGCAGCGAGGAAAAGACGAACCAGGATCGGCTTCAAATGATTCAGTGCCAGCACCCGTGGCCGACGCTGCCAGCGTCGGATCGCAGACGCTAGCAGCGTCTAACACGGGGCACCATTCCCACTATAGCCGCCACGGTTCGCGCAGGGCCTCGGATCGCATGCGGTTGGCTTGGGCGTCGTCAATGAACTCGTTCGTCTTGTTGTCGTACTTCACGGTGCGACCTAGATGCAGCGCCACATTGGCGGCATGGCAGGCAATGTGAGCGTTGCACGCGGCATCGGCATTGCCCTTCGGCTGGCTGCGCGTCTTCACACAGTCGAGGAAGTCGCGCACATGGAACGTCGCCGGATAGCCGCCGATTTCGGCGACCTCGCGTCCGGCAAGCAATTCCGGAGAGCTCAGCACGAGCTTGCCGCTGTCGCCCGCCTCCACCCAACCGGTCTCGCCTTCGAATCGAACCGGGCAAGAACCGAGCGGAATCCAACCCTTTTCGCGGAAGATCAATTCGCAGCCGTTCTCATAGCGAGCGACCAGTTCGCCATCCTTCGGTGCGTTGTATTCCACCGGCGGCGGACAATCCCCCACGGCCCATTGACAGAGATCAACACAGTGCGAACCCCATTCGAGCACGCCGCCGCCGTTGAAGGCACCAATGAATCCGCCACCCTTCTCGAAGTTGAAACCGTCGAGTTGCTTGGCGTTGAAGGGCCGCCAGGCCGCCGGCCCGAGGTACATGTCCCAATCGACGACTTCCTTGTTCGGCGCGGCTTCAGGGGGCAACCAGCCACTCATCAGAGCTTGCATCCCCGCCGGGTGAGCGTAGACCTTCTTGAGCTTGCCGAGTTTCCCGGTACGAGCCAATTCACACGCAAACGCGAAGTGCGGCAGGTTGCGTCGTTGAGTTCCCGCCTGGAAGATTCTTCCGGTGCGGCGCATCGTCTCAGCCAGGATCAGGCTTTGGTCGATATTCTTGGTACAGGGCTTCTCACAGTACATGTCCTTGCCAGCCTTGGCGGCAGCCATCGCAGCGGTCGAATGCCAATTCGGCCCGGTGGCGATCAGCACGGCATCGATATCAGCTCGGTCCAGCAATTCGCGGAAATCAATGTAGGTCTTGCAGTTCTCGTTGCCATATTTCTCGTCGGCGATCTTCTTGACGGCGGTACGACGCTTCTCTTTCACATCGCAGACGGCGACGAACTGCACATCCTTCTGCTCGAGGAAACAGCCCAGGTCGTAGGTCCCGCGGTTACCAATGCCAATCCCTCCGACGACGACCCGTTCACTGGGAGCCACAGCCCCATCCAGGCCCAAAGCGGAACTGGGAATGATGGTCGAGCCCAGCAGCGCGGCACTGCCGGTCGCCACCGCGGTCTTCAAAAACTGACGTCGAGGAAGCTGTATTGCCTTGTTCGCCATGACGACTCTCCGAAATTTGATGATCACAGGACGGATCGAACACGCCCCGCACGAGCGGCTGGGACTTGAAGTACCGTTAGATTACTCGCGAATCGTCTGCCAATCCACACAGACTGCGGTTTTAGCGATCCATTCGACCAAAGCGATTCTGCCATCGGACAGCGAATGAGCCGCCGGAGGGCCATGCCGTGGAAGATATTTCGACGTTGTGGGAGGGTGAGGCTCCTGCCGAACCGGATAGTCTCTCGAGGTCCGATAGACGCTTGCGGTTCGGCAGGAGCCTCACCCTCCCATCGACTCGAATTACAAGGGGACACAGGTGTGGGTAATCTTGCCAGATCAAGTACCACGAATTGATCCGCCTTCATTGATCCAAACAGAATGTCTTTCCGTTTCCGCTGATCGGTGAGGCCAGACGGCGGCAGTTTTTCGAAGTTCGGAGGGCGATGTCAGCGATCAAGGAGTGACTCATGTCGCGATCCGTATTCCTACCAGCCAAGGGGCTGCACTGCAAACGCACACCGCGAGCGCCAGAACAAGTTTGGACCGTCTGGTTCTTTGTAGCAGCATTGTTATTGGCCTACCCGCTGAGTTTTGGGCCCGTGTTCCTTCTCATCGCGTACGATGTTTTACCCGCCAGTTGCCTGTTACTGTACATCCCGCTCATCCTGCTTGGTAAAGTCCTCTATCCGATTTGCACACTGATGATTTGGTCATTGAAATTCACCATTCGGCTGTGGTTTTGAGCAACCGCTTTCATGGGATCGGCCCGTCTCGGCCTCTTGACCGGTCAACTTCAAGGGGTAAACTTGGTGAGCGTTGCAGGCCCCCGGATTTCTACGGGCGTCAGATCCGAGAACCACGCGGGCGACCGATGACCTTTCGACCGAGGATCTTGCATGAACTGGAATCTGTCTCACGTCTTGATTACGGCGATCGTGGTTGGTTTGTCTTGCTCGGGCTTGGCATCGGCCGAGGAGAAGGATCCTGTCGCCGCGATTCGCAAGTCTCTAACGCTGTCGGCGACCTTTGACACGGGGACGGATGCGGATTTCGCCAAGGGTGATAAGCACATCTACACCGCGTCGTCCTCTGAACGGAAAGACTCGAAGCCTGAGCTGCCGGCGGGGGAGATCGCACTGGCCAAGGGGCAGGGCCGGCACGGTAGCGACGCACTGCACTTCATCAAGAAGTCGAGCAAGGTGGTCTTCTACAAGGCGGCTGAAAATGTGGATTATCGCAAGGAGGACTGGAGCGGAACCGTTTCGTTCTGGCTGAGTCTCGATCCGCAACAGGATCTTGGAGACTGGTATTGTGACCCGATCCAAATCACCGAAAAGGCTTGGAACGACGCAGGGTTGTGGGTCGACTTCAGCAAGGACGATAAGCCGAAGCATTTTCGTCTGGGGGTGCTCGCCGATCTGAAGGTCTGGAATCCTACCAATCGGGACTTCGAAAAGATGACGCCGGCAGAGCGACCAGTCTACGAGGTGACGCAGCCTCCCTTCAGTCGCGGCAAGTGGACTCATGTGGTCGTCGCCTTCGAGAAGTTTAATACGGGTAAGCCCGACGGCGTGGCAAAGCTCTATCTGAATGGAAAGTTGCAGGGTGCTGTCACCGGGCGGAACCAGGTTTATAGCTGGGATCCAGAGAAGGCCGCGATCCAGATGGGTATGTCGTACGTCGGACTGTATGACGATCTGTCGATCTTCAACCGGGCACTCAGCGACGTGGAGATTCAGACCGTGTACACTTTAGAGGGTCGACTGGCTGATACGAAATAAAGCGCGGGGCTGGCATCCTACCGGGCAGTGAGACCATGAGGCACACCAGATGAAACTCATAGCGGTGATGTCGATCGCCCTGTTGTGGGGAGCGACTGTGGGCGGCCATGCGGTGCTGGGTGGCGATCCGGTTGCTCCGCGCGAAGTCGTGCGGTTGTTCAATGGGACTGACCTCACCGGTCTGACGACCTGGCTGAAGGATACGAAGCAACACGATCCTCGCAAAGTATATCGCGTCACGGACGGGATGCTCCATCTGTCTGGTGATGGCGATGGTTACATCGCAACCGATAAGGAGTATCGGGACTATCGCCTGGTCGTGGAGTATAAGTGGGGACAAAAAACGGACGGCGGCAAATATGTGCGCAACTCCGGGATTCTGCTGCACGCGACGGGGCCGGACGGTGGAGCAGGGGGGGCGTGGCCGTCGTGCGTCGAGTGCCAGCTGGCTCAGGGCTGCGTCGGCGACTTCATCGTGATTCGCGGTAAGGATGCCGAAGGTAACGTCATCCCGGTTGAGCTTACGGCGGAGACCGAATTGGCTCCGGACAAGAAGCGTCATCGCTGGAGCAAAGGGGGCGCGGCGAAGACTTTTCCCTCCACTCGCGGACAGCTCTGGTGGTCGAAGCACGACTGGGACTTCGAAGAACTCCTCGATACGCGCGGCAAGAATGATGTGGAAAGCCCACTCGGCGAATGGACCCGCGTCGAGTGCATCTGCAACGGCGATCGCATCACGGTCATCGTCAATGGTGAAACCGTTAACGAATGCTACAACATGAAACCAGCGGCCGGCAAAATCCTGCTGCAAACTGAAGGCTTTGAGATTCTGTTCCGCAAATTCGAGTTGCACCCGCTGAAGTAACGTGGTCCGTTGAGACCACTCTCTCACGACACATCGGAAGGCTAAAGACGATGAGCGCGCTCACAACACGTCGCACGTTTATAGAAACTTCTTCGGTCGCGGTTGTCGGGTCGCTGGCGACTTTGGCGTTGCCGCAAGCGGTCCACGCCGCGGGCAGCGATCTGCTGAAGGTCGGACTGATTGGCTGCGGTGGCCGTGGCAGCGGCGCGGCGGTCCAAGCTCTGAAGGCCGACATGAATGTCAAGCTGTGGGCCATGGCCGACGCCTTCGACGACCGCCTGCAGGGCAGCTTGAAAAACCTCGAGAAAGCCGAAGGGTTGAGTGACAAGCTGGACGTCCCTCCGGAGCGTCGCTTCGTCGGCTTTGACGCCTATCGCGAGGTGATTGCGTGTTGCGATGTCGTGCTGCTGTGTACGCCTCCGCAGTTCCGGCCGCTGCATTTGCAGGCCGCAGTGGAAGCCGGGAAGCACGTCTTCGCCGAGAAGCCGTGTGCAGTTGATGCTCCGGGAGTCCGCAAAGTTCTCGCCGCTTGCGCCGAGGCGAAAAAGAAGGGGTTGTCGGTGGTCTCGGGTCTCTGCCTGCGTTACGACAACGGATTTCGCGAAACGATCCGCCGCATACACGACGGTGCCGTGGGCCAGATCCACACGCTGCAGGCCAACGACTATCGCGGCGGCATCTGGGTCAAGCCGCGTCAGCCCGATTGGTCCGACATGACCTGGCAGATGCGCAACTGGTATTACTTCACCTGGCTGTCAGGCGATTTCAATGTCGAGCAGCACGTCCATTTCCTCGATGTCTGCGCCTGGACAATGCAGGATGTGTACCCGGTGAAGGCCATTGGCATGGGAGGCCGCGCAGTTCGTTCTGGTCCAGAGTTCGGCCAGATCTACGATCACTTCTCAGTCACTTATCAGTGGGCAGATGGAACTAAACTCTTCTCCAACTGCCGCCAGCAGCCGGGCTGTAAGAACGACATGAGCGGACACGTCGTGGGCTCCAAGGGACACGCACAACTCGTGGAACGCAAACGGGGCATGGTCGTCAAATCGGACGCGGGCGATTGGGTCTTCAGCGGGCCGGAGAACGACCTCTACCAGCAAGAGCACGACGAACTCTTCGCCGGTATCCGTGCGGGGAAGCCGATCAACAACGGCGAGTACATGGCCAAGAGCACCTTGCTGGCGATCATGGGTCGGATGGCAGCCTACACGGGGCAGGAGATTACCTGGGACATGGCGATGAACTCGAAGGAGGACCTTACTCCACCGCGTTACGCCTGGGACGTCCCGCTACCCGTGCCACCCGTCGCGACGCCGGGAGTTACCGATTTCAATTAGGGATGCCAGTGCTTTGCCGGATAGAGCATCGAAAGACAATCGACATCGCCACCCAACCACAAAACATCATTTTGACAAAGCACTACGCGAGTTCTGCTACGACTATCTTCGAGAACACATCCATGACAGATTTTGGCTTGATCAGTCGACGTACGTTGTTCCAGTATGGTGCAGTCACCAGTTGTGGGTTGGCACTGCGAAACGTGCTGCACGCGGACGATTCCCCGGTGGCGAAACCCGAGGGCCCTCCCACGAAGTTTCAGATTGCGTGCATGACGCTGCCCTACAGCCAGTACTCGCTGGAACGTGCTCTCACCGGCATCCAAGGCGCTGGTTACAAGTTCGTGGCCTGGGACACATCTCACAAGGAAGCTGGCGAACCCAAGGGGGTGCCGGTGATGCCCGCCGACGCTCCGCCGCAACGGGCGAAAGAGTTGGGCCAGCGCTGTCGAGGCCTCGGCCTCGAACCATTGATGATGTTCTCCGGCATCTACCCCGAAGCCCCGAACGCGATCGAGGTACTGACCCAGCGCATCCGGCAGGCACAAGCCGCCGGCATCCCCCAGGTGCTGACCTTCGGCCATACCAACGGGCCGAACCGTCAGGTCTGGATCGAACGCTTCAAGCAGCTTGGTCCGATTGCTCGCGATCACGGCGTGGTGATTGTCGTCAAGCAGCATGGCGAGACAGGTCAGCTCACAGGCGAGATCGTTCGCGAGGTCGCCGACGACGGCATCATGGTGAACTACGATGCGGGCAACGTCATGGACTACACCCAGGGCAAGGTCAATCCGCTCGATGATTTCAAGTCGTGCGCGGCGCAGACGCGCAGCTTCTGCATCAAGGACCACCGCATGTTCCCGGTCAACCAGGACTGTGGTCCCGGCCTCGGTGAGATCGATCACTACCGCTTGCTGCACCGCGTGGCCTTCACCGGTCGGCCGCTCCCCCTATGCTGCGAAAACATTTCCGCCCCCAACATTCGCGCGACGACTCCAGAACAAATCGACGCCTTAGCCCGCCGGGCGCGCGAGTTCCTGGAGATCGTCATCCAAGGCCTGCACACAAGCTCGTGAGCGGCGGAATAGCGCTGGTGTACGACCAATGTAACTAACACAACCGACACAAAAATTTGCGTGCCAAGATCGCGCCCACTTAAACTTGGCTTGAAACGCACTCGCCCCTCGAACAGAAAATCCATTCGCGGGGCGTTGCGTTACTCGTTGAGGCGCTAAGACACTGATCTACAGCGTCACCGCTTCTACCTCAGCCACGAAGCGACCTGCGTCGCCCGACAGGAACGCCGAAATCACCTCGAACACGGCGTCACTGAAGCCGCCGACATTCAGGATGTCGCTCCGGTCCGGAGCCTGAGTCGTCCCGTTGGGCTGCAGATCGATGCAGATCAGCTTCGGCCCCGTGATGTCGTCACCCTGGAGCTTGACCTGATTCTGTACAAACTGCTGCCATTCCGTCATTGCACCCGTCGCACCGTTCGTGCCGTAGAAGTACGGTCGGTTCTGGTAGACCCAACTCTCGTTATCGCTGACCAGCACGACCCCCGCGAACTTGCGCTGCGCGTAGTTCGTGTTCGCCTTGCAGATCGGCAACGAGCAATCCGTGCCACCGCCACCATACTTCGCCAGCCGGTCCGCCAGGCTCAAAATTGAGTCCGACGGATCGATCTTCACATCGAACGCCTTCGTATCGAACGGCACGACGATGCTGTCCGGATTACGCCGCAGGAGTGCCGCCGCCACGAGGGCCGCGACATCCACGCATCGCATCTTCGTCGTGCTGCCGTGACCCCGGTTCCCTGTGATTGGCGATTGCATCGAACCCGATACGTCGAGACCAATCACCACCGGACCCGGCAAGACCGGCACGTTACCACACGCGATCTCCGCCGCCTTGTGTAAAGCCGCCTTAATCGCCTGCGGCACTTCATTCGACGCGTTCAAATACGCGGCGAAGAACTGGTACGGAAACTGGCGCGACCGACGGATTTCGTTCTCATCCGCCAACCGGTCAGCCACCGCCTGGACCATCGCCTTGTCTTCAAACACGCCGTGCCGCTGCAGAGTGTTGAGGTTCATGCGCAGCGCCTGAGGCCCCATCTTCTGAGCCATCGCCGCCCACACCTTTGGCCCCTTTGCGGTATCGGCCAACAGATCCCATCGCGCATGCAGCTTCTCCAACAGGACAATCTGCTCATCCGACGTTTCTGCTGCACGGAATGCGACTAACAACTGAACCTGCTCCGGCAGATCGACCGCCGTCGCCGGCGCCCACTTCGACTGCTCCTTATCTGTCAGCCAGCCGAACAGTGCGCGCCGGCTGTTATCCGACGGAGTCGGCCGCGCCATCCGCAGGATGTCCCGCAGACTCGGATCGTGACCGATCGACGCCGACAGCAGTTTTTCCACCGAAGCCGCATTCAGCCACCGCTGGAAGGCCCGCTGCAACGAACTCGACAAGCTCTTCTTGCCGAACTGACCCGACCGGACCATCTGAAACAACGTCCGCAGAACGCGGCCATTGTCGACGACCCGCTCAAACACCTGATGAAACAGGACCGTATCCCGCGCCGCAAGCGTCGCCGCCAACGCGGCCGGCATGTCCTTCATATAGGCCCGCTCGCGGCTGTAGACCGCCAGCTTCGCCAGGAAGACGTTATCGTTGACCTGATGAATCAGCGACATCAATGTGCTGAGCTGCGCCTCGGCATCGGCGTAGTACGTACCGTTGAAGCACCCGGTCGCCGCAAACTGGGCGAGCGCCTGCTTCGGCGGCAAGGCATACGCCGGTCCTCCAGCCAGATTCTGTGCCGTCGCCCGGGGCAACAAGGCCGTCAATCGAGAAAACAATGTCTTATTAGCCATGATGCAGTCCTCCTTTCTGAGGACGAAAAAAGACGCGCGGCGCCCAGGAACGTGCTGGACGCCAGCGCGCAAAAAACCACCGATCCAACGAGGGGGGTGAGCAGACAGGCCGTGGTTGCGGCCGAGGAGGAAGATTGAGGTAGTCCACTCGGGCAGTCGGATCACAATGTCCAGCGCCCGTTGTTAACTACTATTTCCTGCGAAGTTGATCATTCATGGGCTGCGTGACCGCAGCAGAAATGAGTTCTGTTTTTGAATTGGACACGATGCTGTTCCACAAGTTCGCGCCGGACGCATTTGACTGCAGAGCGAACGCAGTATCAAAGTAGCGGAATCTCGTAAGAGTTCCGCCGCAAAGTCTCTCGAAGAAGGCAGAACTCTTACGAGATTCTGCTACATCAATCATAGTAAAAAACGCACTCGACGAAGTGATGTCCAGAGATCCGGTCCGAGATTAACATCTCAACCCGGGCAGGAATTGAACCTGCTAATCCATGTACTCTAAACCGACAGTCGAGTGTGTCTCCAAATTAATTAAAATCGGATTGACGAAGTGATAGCCAGAGATTCGCGCTCTAACCAGACTGAGCTACAGCCACCGTCTAATAAAAGGGTGGCTGGTGGGATTTGAACCCACGACCACGAGGTCCCAAACCTGTACTCCAAACCGGCAGTCAATCCGAGTTTCCTGAAATGGCAACGAGGAATTTCCCGAGAGACGTTCCGCAGAGGAATCGAACCTCTTGATTGCCAGGCAATCACCAGACTCACTGGGCGGCCAGATAGACTCCCGGCGGAGCAGTCACCAAAATTTGCTAATGATCCAACGAAGTGATTGTTGAGACAGCCGTTCTTATCGAACCGGGAAGGTTCGACAGTGGACACGCAGCTTTATCTACGAGAGACTCCGCCGCTTCACTAGTCGGTCGCCCGACATCGCTACCTTAGGACCGTCATAGTTACGTGTAGTCCCAACAAGCAGTTAGATCCTTAGTTCGTCTTTTGAACAATTGCCTCAACGAAGGATCGCCAAGATCAAGTATCGTGCCTTGCGGCACACCTTAACAGGGTGGTGATGGAATCCTGACATGCAGTCGAGGCTCAATAATGACACGGCCGGCGACAGTGTGGTTCGGACGAACTGGCGAGTATTCGCGTTCTGCGGCGGTATTCGGCATAATACGCGTCGCCCTGTCTGGTGAGACGTGGAAGTTGCGGTAGGCGTGATGGCAAACCACCGCGGCAGACCAGGCGACAGGTCCGATCCGTCAATTGGCAATCCAGCCACGATCTGGTGAGCGTGGCGAAACCCAAGGAGACATTTCCGTGCTGGCATTTTCTCATTCGCTCTCCCGTCTCTGCATCTCCGGTCTCGCACTATTCGTCCTGGCGTATAGCCCCCTCGCGTTAGAAGCTCAGGAAAAGGCTGATAGCTCGAAACTAGCCGCGCCGATTTCTCAAGGCCAACGGGTCTTCAGTTGTGGGCACAGCTTTCACGTTTGGGTGCCCGCAATAGTGACCGACTTGGCGAAGCTGGCAGAGATTCCTAACCATGTCCAAGTCGGTGTGTCGTCGATCGGCGGTTCGCGCACGATTCAGCATTGGGACATTCCGGACGAGAAGAACACCGCGAAGACCGCCCTGAAGACCGGCAAGGTCGACGCACTGACTCTGTCGCCGATCTTCCTCCCCGATGCGGGAATCGAAAATTTCACGACGCTCGCCCTCGAACACAACAAGGACATCCGCGTCATCGTCCAACCCATCTGGTTGCGTTGGGATATCTACGAACCAACCACCCCGCGACCCGCGAAAGTGGACCACAACGCCATCACCGGTGAAGAACTCCGCAAGCGACACGCCGAGCACTTCCAAAAGATGGACGAACACATTCGGGAACTGAATAAGAAATACGGCAAGACCGTAATGTACATCGCTCCGGCTCCTCAAGCGGTCATCGCTCTGCGCGAAAAAATCATCGCCGGCGAAGCCCCCGGCTTGAAAACGCAAGAGGATCTCTTCACCGACGCGCTCGGTCACGGCAAACCACCGCTGATGGCTCTCGTCGGTTACTGCAATTACGCCGTAATCTATCGCCGCAGCCCGGTGGGACTCCCCGTCCCCGCGATCCTGAAACAGGCCAAACTCGGCGAAGACGAAGAAAAGCTCAACCGCCTGCTGCAAGAACTCGCCTGGGACGCAGCGCTGCAGCATCCGCTGAGTGGTTTGAAGCCCTGATAGTCATGGCCGGTGACCCTAAGGTTCGGCCCCCGTGGCAGACGCTGCTAGCGTCTGCGTTCCGATGCTGGCAGTGCCCGTCACGGGGCGCTCACCTTAAATAAGACCGCAAAGGGTTGAGAACTCCGCAAAGCTTTATTGGAATGGTCTAAGATCGCTGATTCCCCGCTTATCCCGGAGGGATTAAAGAGAGTAGCCGGTGGTTGAGCGCAGCGACACCACCGGTTAGTCGTACTCCGTGTTTTCGACCCTGGATGGGTCGCAGAAACATTGATCTGCGACCCATCCAGGGTCGGAATTCCTTCGATTGACCGCTTCCGCTGGTGTCGCTGCGCTCAACCACTGGCTACTCTCTGCAACCCCTCCGGGGTCAAAGAACGACATCACCAAAGGGCAACCATGAAAAGCCTTCGCATGCTCGGTCGAACCATTCTCCTGGTTGCAGTCGTCGGATTCAGCCTGGCGACCAAGCGCACGTTTGCCGAGGACTGGGGCTATTACTCGGTCATTCCGGTCAGCGCGCCGGCGCTGGTCCTGGAAGCCGTCGATTCGGGAACGACCGAGGGCACGGTGGTATCGATCGGCAAGCCCTCGGCAGCGGCAAATCAAAAATGGGTCGTTCTGCCGAAGGGTGATGGTCTTTATGTGATCCATCCGTCGTACAGTTCCAAGCTCGTGCTGGCGGCGGCGAAAGGGGGAGACAAGAATGGCACGGCCATCGTGCTGGAATCCGACGGCGGCCAGCCGTGGCAGCTCTGGAAGTTAACCAAAAAGGACAACGGCAGCTACACGCTCGCCCCCAAGCATGCACCCGACAAAGGTCTGGATGATCTCGGCGGCAACAAAACTCCGGGCGCGAAAATCGACCTGTGGGAAAACAGGGCCGGAGACCAGCACCTGCAATGGTTCATCCGACCGCTGGCCGGCAGCGGTGGCGCCACAGCCAACGCAGTCCAGACCGGCCCGCAATACATGCCGCCCGAAATCAAGGCCGAAGACATTTTGGCAGGCACCACTAAACAGTTCACATACGCGCAGAGCAAGATTTTTCCTGGAACCGTGCGCGACGTCACCATCTTCATCCCCGCTCAGTATGACGCGACAAAACCCGCGTGCGTTTATGTCAAGACGGACGGCTTCAACCCGCGTGAGAAGGCGCTGATGGAGACGATGATTGCCACGAAGGAGATGCCCGTCACCATCGGCGTCTTCGTGCGGCCGGGAGATCTCCCCGCACCGATGAAGGGGACGTTGGGCCGCCGCAATCGTGGGTTGGAATACGACGGTGTGAACGACGACAAAGTCCGTTTCCTGATCGACGAACTGCTGCCGTTTATCGCGAAAGAGTATCAACTCAATCTCTCGACCAGTGGCAACGACCGCGCCATCGCCGGTGGCAGCAGCGGCGGCATCGCGGCCTTTACCGCTGCCTGGAACCGCCCTGATGCCTTCAGTCGCGTCTATGCCGCGAGCGGCAGTTGGGTGGCATTCCGCGGCGGACATGAGTTCCCGACGATGGTCCGCAAGTTCGAAGCCAAGCCCATCCGCGCCTTCCTTACGACGGCGACGCGCGACATGGAGAACGCCGCAGGAGACTGGTTCCTACTCGACCAGGAGATGGACAAGTCACTCAAGTTCTCGGGATACGATTATCGCTATCGCGTCATCGACGGCCCGCATGTCGCCGGCTACATGGAGAACTGGCAGGAAGCCATGGCCTACCTGTGGCGCGGCTGGCCCGAACCCGTTAAAGCAGGCCCGAGTGCCCCGCGCGCCCAGGAGATTCTCATCCCGGGTGAGGAATGGCAACTCGTCGCCGAGGGTTTTAAGAGCACTCGCGGTCCGGCATGCAACGCGACCGGCGAAGTCTTCTTCGCAGACACATCAAACAACCGGATCCACCGCATCGGCCTGGACGGGAAGGTCACCGACTTCGTCGCCGACGCCGGCCAGGCTCACTGCGTCACAGTGGGCGCCGACGGTACCGTCTTCACCATCTCCGAAAAGTCGGGCAAGCTGATGCGCTACGACGCGATGGGGCAGGGCACCGTCGTCATGGACGAGATCCTCGGCCATTCGATTCTCGCGCGTCCCGATGGCGACCTCTATGTCACCACGAACGGCGACAAGCCTCATGGACCAGGCGGCGTGTGGCTGATCCGAGACGGCAAGAAGACGGAGGTGGCATCCGGCATCAAGTTCGCGACCGGCATGACCTACCGCCCCGACCAATGGCTGCTGTCGGTCGCCGAAGGGCACTCGAAATGGGTCTACAGCTACCAGATCAATGCCGACGGGACTCTCTCCAATAAAGAGCGATACTTTCACCTGCACGTCGCCGACTGGGACGACGATGCCGGTGCCGAGTCAGCCTGCTACTCCCTGGAAGGCCGCCAGTTCATCGCCACCCGTAGTGGCATTCAGATCAGTGCCGACGACGGCCCCACGCAGGTGATTCTCCCGGTACCCGACGGAAGTCGCGTGACCGGCGTCTGCCTCGGTGGCAAAGACGGAGACACACTGTTCGCGTTCTGTGGCAACAAAATCTGGAAACGCAAAGTCCAGCATCACGCGATGGGAGCTTTTACCCCGTGGGTGAAGGTGAACGGAACGAAGCTGTAAGCCAAGACCGGCAGGCACAGCCGGACCTACCTGAGTGGCGCAGATTGCGGTTTACATCAAGATCAGACAGAATTGGCGATCGCTGAAACTCACCTTTGTACCCGGATGACCCAAGGATTCAACATGCGTCGCATTGCTTGCGGGCTGTTTGTCATGTTCGCACTGTCGCTCCAATCGTCCGGCGTCCGGGCGGAAGTGGCCTTGGTGACTTTGCCTGATGGAAAAGGGTTTGAAGTGACGACGAGTCACTATCGGGCGAAGCTTGATTCGACAGGGGCGATGACCTCACTGATGGTCTCTGGCGAAGAATTCTTCGCGGAGGAGCGCAAGCTGAATGTGAATGGAACGGTGCGAGAAGTTCCTGCGGTGTTTGCCGGTCATCATCGCAGTTGGACTCCCACGTTCCTGCTGACGGGGCCGGTCACCATCCAGGATAAAACTCTGAAGACCAAAGGTGAGGACTGGGAACTGAGCTACACGTTTGAAGAATCGGCCTTCGCCGTCGCGTTCGGCGGTTTTCCCAAGGGAGCCAGCTATGCGTTGAACGCCGGGTATCCCAATGGGAACCTCAATTTCTGGATGTCGCCCAAGCTGCATCGAGCCGTCGATGCCCTGGCGCAGGGAGATTTGGGCTGGCCGGTGAAAGGAAATCCTGAGCCGGGAAATTACACCCTCATTGCGAAGAACGGAGCGGGCGTCGAATTTCAGAACACCTTCTGGATCGCGAAGTACGAAGATCTCCGCTCCGACGTGCAGGTTTCGAGACGCGGTGATTTCATCCTGCTCGCCGATATGTCGAAGCAGCCGAAGTTGATTTCGCGGCGTGTCGAAATCCATCCCAAGGTGGATGTCGGGCGCTCCGTCGAGTTGTCGATTACCTCGCCCAATCCCGACCACTTGTTCCCAGAGAAGGGTCCGATTGTGTTCCCCGTGGAAATCACCGCGTACTACGGGCAATCCCTGAAGGGCAAGTTGCGATTCGAAGGACACAACTACGTCTTCAAAGACAAGAAGGTGACCGCCGAAGTCCCGATCAACATCGAGTCCGGTGCGGCGCCGTTGAAGCTTGACTTTGCCATCCAGCCGACTGAACCCGGCCACTATATCGGCAACGTGATCGTCAGCGACGGTGAGAAGGACTTGTACGCGAAACGCGTCGGATTCCTCTATCAACCGCAGAAGGTCGCGCCCGTGAAGCCGCCCGAGGGGTTTGACGAATTCTGGGACAAGACGCTCGTTGAGCTCGAGAAGATCCCGTTGGATCTCACGCTGACGGAACAGCCGGATAAGGAAACGGGCGCCGGCAAAGTGTATCTGGCCAAGTTCCGTGCATGGGAAGGTCGCTGGGCGTGGGCGTGGCTCTACGAACCCAAGGGAGACGCCAAGGTGGATGCGACCGTGCAATGTCCTGCAGTCAGTGTCTATCAACCCGGCCAGGCTCAGCCGGCCAACGGCGAACTGTGGATTGCCGCCGCCGTGCATGGCGGTGACATCACAACCTATCCTGCCAAGAGCGACTTCGATTACATGACCAGCGGCATCACCAACCGCGAGACCACCATGCTCCGTTACAGCTACACGTGCCTGGTCCGCTGCCATGACATCATTCGTCAACATCGGCTCTGCAATGGAAAGGTGCACGTCCGCGGCGGCAGCCAGGGAGGCGGACTGTCGCTGGTTCTGGCGGGACTAAGACCCGTCACCAGCGTGACCGGCAACACGATTGCCCTGATGCGCATTGATTGGACGGTGCTGGGACTCACCACCTGGGGACCTCGTGCGCCGGCCGGTTCCGACCCCAAGCAGGTGGCCGAAGTCGTTCGTTATTTCGATCCTCCATGCTTCGCACATCGTGTTCATGCGCCGATTAAATTCTATCTGGCCCTGTTCGATTTCACTGGACCGGTGGAAGGAGTGCTGACGGCGATTAACGCCCTGCCGGAAAAGACGGAGTGCCGCATGGTGATCGATCCGTTCGGCGGTCATTTCACAGCCAACTACGGCGGCCGCGATGCCGGCAAGATGGCACCGGTCCCGCGCTGGCTGGGGACTGATGCAGAGAACAAGTTGAATGTCAAATAGAGAATCGGCTGGATCGTGACGAGTTAGCGATGGCTGGGATGGAAACGCGCATTCGGGGGACAGATCAGCCTCCCAGCACGATCGTAATGAGCACGAGGATCAAACCGACTCCCGTTACTCCGGCGCTGATACGATACGGATTCGCCCCCACGGCGCGCGCCCACCAGAATCCCAGCCAGAGCAGCATTGCCAGGGCAATACAATTCGAAACCCGCACCGCGACGGTGACGTTCGAAAACAAGATGAACGGCACCAGAATGGGGAAGGTGGCCAGCAGCACCAGGACTCCGACAGCGAAACCCCCTAAAATATCCGCTCGACGAATGCGCGGTTGATCAAGTTTTGCTCGTCGAGTGAGTTCCAAGACCCAGCGGTAAATTTGGGCCCGTTCTTCCGCGCTGGTCAACGGCTCCAGCCGGTCACCAAGTTCCGCGTGAATGAACTCGATGGCCGCGTCGTCGTCCCGCGCGGTGACGATGCAGTTCGCAATCCGTGCT
The DNA here is from genome assembly GCA_021732415.1 of Planctomycetaceae bacterium. Taxonomy (GTDB): domain Bacteria; phylum Planctomycetota; class Planctomycetia; order Planctomycetales; family Planctomycetaceae; genus JAKFVC01. The sequence goes on along the minus strand of JAKFVC010000014.1, from coordinate 68,962 downwards.
TTCCGGCCACGTTCGAACAGTGACAGCATCACATACATGACACCGTCCACAACGCCCCAGGCCAGATTACAACCGAGTACATCCACGAACAATTGGCCGCTGCTGATGTCCTGCGCTCCCAAGCGCACCGCGCCGGTAATGCCCAAGGCCATAATCAGTCCAAACAGACACTCACCAATCCGCGTCGCCGGATCGAGATGTTTTTTAATGAATGCGCGCATCGAGCGGATCTCAAGTCACCTGAAAGGAGCGAGACACGCAATGATAACGCTAATCCCAGAGACAACAACGGAGCGGCGAAGAGTCCGGGGCCATTTCTAAAACACAGAGGCACAGAGAAAACAGAGATCGGACAATTCCTCTGTTTTCTCTGTGCCTCTGTGTTTCCAAATCTGGATCCAAAAAAATCCGGGGGCTTACGCCGCCCGGCTCACCTGCATAAGTATTTCTGCGCTCCTACTTCGTTCGCAAATTCTGGCATCATTTACTTCAGATGAAATGCCAGTGTATTCGGCTCATCGGGAGTAATGTTGGCCTTGAGCTCACCCGTTTGATGATATTTCTCGGGGATCATTTTCCGGGCCGCCATGATCTGCTTGCGTTCCTGCTGGGAGACCTGCGTCAATTCTTCGAGTTCAGGATCATACGGAAGCACGCAGACGAGGAACTCACCGGAGGGCAAGCCGTGCGATTCGGGCATTGAAAACTTCCCATCTTTGACGAAGGCCGAACGATTCGCTCGTTCGTCGTCGAGAGATTGGAATTCAATGCGTGCGTAAGGCAGGGGCTTCTCGTGCAGCGTGACAGTTCCGGTCACCGCCACCGGGTTGCCGACAGAACCGCCGCCACAGCCCACAGCCGCCAGGCACAAGCTGACTAAAACCAGACATCGATAATAAAAACTCAAAGTACACATTCTGTGGATGCCTCCGGAGGGCGAGTGTGAAATGCCAGTTACCGGGAGGGCGAGGGCCCCAGAGGGTACCCCGCCCCCTCGCGATCGCGGCGACATAATTCCTTATGCCACTGCTTAGATGTCGCCTATGACTTCGCCGCCGTCGCGAGTGGCCAGGCTGTCCAGCACGGTCGAATTGATGCTGTCGGTGATGAATCGGACGCCGCCATCTCCCATCAGGAAGTTCACGCCACCGATGTGGTCGCTGGCCCAACCCACGGTCGACGTACCGGTAAAGACATTCAGACGCTGAGCCGTTCCGAGAGAGGTCCGGCTGTTGCCGATGGCTGCACCTGGGTAACCGACAGCCCAGCGGGCATATCCATACCGAGGAGTTCCCACCATCGCGGCATTTCCGGAGCAGGAGGACCAGTTGTAAAGCTTGTACCGGTAGCTGGATTCACCAGCGGCGAGAGTATTCGACGTCCCGTCGGTGATGTCTGCGACACGCGTGGGACGATTGGGAGCACCGAACTGTGTCGGGCCGATGAACGGGAAGATTCCACGGGAGGGACTTTGGTACGAGGCGGTTCCCTCGTTCAACAAATAGCTCCCTGGCCCCCCGATTTCTGCACACGCGGTGCTGGGGACTTCTCGCGGAATCACCATCGACGGACACAGGAAACTCGCAACCGTTTGACTGGAGACCGACATGTTGTAGGTCGAGTTGTAATAGTCCTGGAAGTTGTATTTGTTGTAGGTATTCGATTGATCGATGAACGGGAGCATCAGGAGGAAGCCGTTCGCTCCCAGTCCCTGTGAACCGGCATTGGTGTTTTCCAGCATGGCCGGCGGAAAGACACTGCTCGTGCTTTCGTAATTGAACATGGCCAGACCAATCTGCTTGAGATTGTTCCGACACTGCGTTCGCCGCGCCGCTTCACGAGCCTGTTGCACAGCGGGCAATAAGAGCGAAATGAGGACCGCGATGATCGCGATCACGACGAGCAATTCAATCAACGTAAAAGCAGCACGTTTGCGCACAGGAATTCTCCCTAAGCTGAGAAGCCGAACGAGGTTACTCGGCACCGCACAGTGCGGGGCCGAGCCGTCGTGGCTTGCAGCTCTTATTAAGGAGAGCTTCTGCTGGCTGCGACATTGACATTGAGATTCAATCTCAACACTCTAGACTCTCACGGATGAGGTGTCAATCCAATCGCTGCGAATTTCCGCGAGCCGCCGCTATTTGACGTGTTGCTGTTGGGAAGGAGCCTGATAGAAAGAAGGGATATTTTGAACCACGAATCATTCGAATGACACGAATTGGAAAGAGGGATCGCTACTCATTCGCTGGCAATTTCCGAATTTCGATTCGTGTGAATTGTGTGATTCGTGGTTCAGGCTCTTTATTCACTCAAAGGATAAGTGCTAATCGGTGATCTCACCCATTTCGCTAACGTGCGACTGTCGTCATTTCAAACTGCGCCAGCCCATTTATACGGGGTGATTAAGGGCTGGTCACTGTGAGTGTGACGTTGCTAGCTCCATATCCGACCTGGAATGTCTTCGTACCCGGGATGGTTGTCCCAGTCACCACGGCAAACTGGCCGGTCAGTGGAACGGCCGAAACGAAGAATTGGAACGTATTGCCGACAGCGGGGTTGAAACCATTCGCCAGCGTGAGATTCAAAGTTCCATTCAGCGAACTGGTACCGCTCACCAGGAAGCGGTCGAACAATGTCCCCGGCGTCAGGCCGCCAATTTGAATCGACAAGCTACCGGCTGCGGACTGGGTGTAGTTGCCGGTGATTGACAAGGTGCCCGTCGACGAACCTGACGAATCTCCGACAAAAATCGAGCCGCCATTGATCACGTTGCCTGTAATCGTACCCGTTCCAAACAGGCGGCTGCCCGTTCCCAGCGAGAGCGTACCTCCAGTGAGGGAGCTGGCCGTGTCGATCGTCACATCCACATTTGTAACCACGGTCGTCCCCGTACTGAGACGCACCTGACCTCCGTTGTCGGCCTCAATGGTCGAGGCGGTACCACTTGAATCTGTAAAGGAGCTGAGCGACGAAAGATCCACTTTGCTTCCGGTTCCCGTCGCCAGGACCTGCGTCGCTCCGTCGGGAATCGACTGCAGGCCGGTCAGACTGATCGTTGCTCCGGCGAACGACCGCACAAACACCGCACCGCTGGTTGCTCCGTGCAGCGTCGTCAAATTGGGCAATGCCAACGTGCCGCCATTATCCGCTTGAAGGAATGTATTAAAACCCGATCCTGAGTAAGTTGTCACTGCAGGCAAGTTGAGCACGGCACCGTGATCCGCAAACACATTCACAGTATTTATGTTCGTCAGTTGGCTGGTATTGATGCTGCTGGTCGCGCCATCCAGCGTCAGGTCGACAAACTGCAGATTGGTCAGCAACGGAATCTTGACGCTTCCACCATTCTCGGCCTCGATAGCGGATGCGGTCCCACTCGAGTCAGTAAACGTCGTTAGTAACGGCAAGTTGACGACGCTCGCCGAACCGGTCGCCAGGACTTGCACCGCTCCGTCGGGGATCGCTGACAGGCTCGGGAAATTCAATGTTCCACCAGCGTACGCTCGCACAAATACCGCGCCGCTGGTTGCTCCGTGCAGCGTCGTCAAGTTCGGCAGGGCGAGTGTGCCGCCGTTATCAGCCTGGATGAATGTATTAAAATTCGATCCCGAGTAGGTCGTGACTGCGGGTAGATTCAATACCGCGCTGTGGTCTGCGAACAGATTGACGGTATTGATGTTCGCGAGCTGGCTGGTATTCATGCTGCTGGTAGCGCCATCCAGCGTCAAGTCGACAAACTGCAAGTTGGTGAGCAACGGAATCTTCACGTTCCCACCATTCTCGGCCTCAATGGCAGAAGCGCTGGAACTCGAATCAATCAACGTGGTGAGGGATGACAGATCCAGCATGCTGCCCGTGCCAGTCGCGAACAGCTGCACGGCACCATCGGGAATCGACGGCAGGTTCTGCAGATTCAATTTTCCACCATCGTACGCCCGCACAAACACAGCACCGCTCGTGGCTCCATGCAACGTCGTCAGATTGGGAAGTGCCAGGGTGCCGCCGTTATTCGCTTGAATAAAGGTATTAAAGTTGGAACCGGAGTAACTCGTCACGCCAGGCAGGTTCAGTGTCGCGTTGTGGTCCGCAAATACATTTACTGTCTTTATGTTCGTAATCTGGCTCGTATTCAGACTGCTGGTTGCTCCATCCAGCGTCAAATCGACAAACTGCAGATTAGTCAGCAATGGGATCTTAACGTTGCCCCCGGCTTCGGCTTCGATGCCCGATGCGCTGCCGCTCGAATCCGTCAGCGTGGTCAGCAACGACAGGTCCACAACACTTCCCGTACCGGTTGCCAGGATTTGTACCGCGCCGTCGGGGATGGATGTCAGATTCTCCAGTTGGACCAGAGCTCCATCGTAAGCGCGCACGAACACCGCGCCGCCGGTGGCGCCATGCAATGTCGTCAAATTCGGTATATGAACCAGACTATTGGCACCGTTTGCTTGAATAAATGTATTGAAACTGGATCCAGACAGGCTAGTAATCGCTGGCAGGTTGAGCACGCCGCCGGTACTTGCCAAGAAGCTGGACCCCGTTGTCGTCACCAGGTTGGGCAACGTCACGACTTGCCCGTCTTCGGCAGAGATTGAGGCATTTGTCACGGATGTGAATTGATTGACCGGCAGCGTCCCCACACCGATTTGCAGATTGATCTGGTCCAAACTTGTGAGGTTTCCGAGTGTAATGGTACCGCCAGCACGGATCCGGATCAGCGATGTACCGCTGTTCGGCGAATCGTCCACGAAGGTGGCCAACAGCGGCGCATTGATCGTAGCCGCATCCGCGATGAATTGAGTCGTTCCACCATTCACCGCCTGTAGCGCCGGCAGATTCACAGTGCCGCCGGTGAAGCCGCGGACAAACAGTGCCGCGTTTGAAGCACCGCCGGTCAGTGACGTCAAGTTCGGAAGATTGATCTGGCTGTTCACATTTTCAACCTGAATGAACGTGGTCGCCGTTGATCCCGAATAGCTGGTGACAGCCGGTAGATTGAGAACACCGCCGTTATCTGCAAAAAAGCTGGCACCCGTCGTCGTCGCCAGATTGGTAAACGTTGCGACCTGGCCATCTTCGGCCGTGATGGACGCATTAGTGATGGCCGTGAATTGGCTAATCGGGAGCGTGCCCAGTCCGAGCTGCAAATTGATCATATCGAGGCTGGTGAGATTCCCCAACTGCACAGTGCCGCCACTGCGAACGCGTATCAGCGAACTGCCGTTATTCGGTGAGTTATCGACAAATGTGGCCAGCAGCGGAGCACTGATCGTGCCCGCATCGGCATAGAACTGGGTCGTCCCGCCGCTGACAGCGGACAACAGCGGCAGGTTGACCGTGCCTCCTGTGAAACCGCGGACAAATACCGCGGCGTTCCCGACTCCACCCGTAAATGTCGTCAAGTTTGGCAGGTTAACCTGGCTATTCGTATTGTCCGCCTCGACAAACGTATTGAAGGCGGAGCCTGCATAATTCGTGACCGACGGCAGATTCATGACTCCGCCCGCGTTGGCAAAGAAACTCGTACCCGTTGTCGTTGCCAGATTCGCAAATGTCGCGGTCCGGCCCTCGTCAACAGTGATCGAGGAATTCGTGACCGATGTCAATTGGTTGATGGCGAGCGTCCCCACTCCGAGTTGCAGGTCTACCAGATTGAGGCTGGTGAGATTACCGAATTGAATCGAACCGCCGGCGTGAATTCGAATCAGCGACGTTCCATTGTTCGGAGTATCATCCACGAAGCTCGCGAGCAGCGGCGCATTAATTGTCCCGGCGTCGGCGAAAAATTGAGTCGTCCCGCCGCTGACCGCAGTCAGCAGCGGCAAGTTTACCGTACCGCCCGTGAATCCCCGCACAAACACAGCAGCGTTCCCGAGGCCGCCCGTGATCGTCGTCAAGCTTGGCAGATTGACCTGGCTATTGGCGTTATCGGCCTCGATAAACGTGTTGGCACTAATCCCGGCATAGCTCGACAAGAGGGGAAGATTAAGAATTCCCCCTGTATTGGCGAAGAAGTTAACACCAGTGGCGGTTGTCAAATTCGTAAAGGTCTCGGTCTGTCCCCCTTCGACTGTGATGGAAGAATTGGTGATCGAAGTGAATTGACTAATTGCAAACGTGCCCGTTCCCAGTTGCAGATCAACCTCGTTGAGACTGGTGAGATTGCCGAACACGATGGTACCCCCGGCATGAATACGAATCTGGGAGGTACCACTATTGGGCGTGTCATCAATGAAGCTCGTCAACAACGGCGCAGTAATCGTACCCGCGTCGGCGAAGAACTGGGTCGAACCGCCAGTCACGGCTGACAGCGTGGGCAGATTCACCACACCACCCGAGAAGGCTCGTACGAACACTGCGGCGTTTCCACTTCCGCCAGTCAAAGTCGTCAAGTTCGGCAAGTTGACCTGGCTATTCGCATTATCGGCCTCAATAAACGTATTGAAGCCAGCTCCCGTATAGCTGGTCACTCCGGGCAGGTTTAATACGCCGCCCCCGGTCGCCACGACAGTGCCACCGTTCAAATTGGTCGTTCCAGTGACATTGACGATCGTCGACGCACCGGTGGCCGTCAGCGAACCGGAACCGGTCACCGCCAGCGCTCCCTGGATCAGGGAAGTCGTGCCGCCATTGATCGTCAGACTGCCCCCCGAAATGGTCAGCGGCTCGGCCGTTTGCAGACTGTGCACTGTGTGAGTACCGGTACTGTGAGTCACTGTCGGATTGGCACCGATGCGGTCAATCAACACGTCATCATTGGGACCCGGGACGACTCCGGTACTCCAGTTCGCGGGATTGTCCCAGGCTCCATTGGAATCGCTATTCCACACGACCGTCGTCGGAGCCAGGTTCACGTAATTCGTGAAGGTGAACGTCGCATTCACGGTCGCCTGGTTGCCGGGAATATCGGCCAGAATCGATTTATTGACCACTAACTGGAACTTGCCCTTGGGTAAGGGGGCCTGCGGCAGAATAATCACGCGATTCGCCGAAGCAGCCTGGATACTGACCAGAGGGACAATGGAATCGTCTCCGCCACCCAGCACCCCGTCATTGCCCAGATTCGTCAGCGTCACGCCTGACAGATTCAGCAACGACGGATTAAGCGCCTCACTGAATCGCAGGCTGATCGCGTTGGTATCAAACGCCACATCATTGTTGCCGGGAGTCGTGCTGATCAGGGTCGGAGGCACAACATCAGGCAGCAAGCCAAACGCCAACGCGTTCGACAACGTCGAGTTTCCGCCCGTATCGGTCGCTCGAACCTGAACGGTCGCCTGAGTTCCACCAGCGGCAATGGCCGGCATGATGGCGAAGAAATCGAACGGTGCCTGGACATCATTCGCTTGCACGACGCCATTCACCAGTAATTCCACATTGCGAATCTGCACATCGTCGGTCGCGATGACGTGGATCGGAACAGAACTTCCTTCTGCCACTTGAGTTCCCGGCGTGCCCGGCGAGAGATCCGTCACGTTGCTGGAAATCGCAACTGTTGGTGCCTGCCCCAATGCGTCAAAAGCCCGGTATGTAACGACCTGCAAGTCACCATCGCCGTCTGCGACAAAGGCAATTCCCGATGCGATCGTCAACGACTGTGGCATGGACGGTAACACGATCCGATTCAGGAACACGAATGTATTGGAGGAGTCAGACACATCGAGCAACGCGATTTCTTCAGAACGTGGCTGCGTCAAAGTCTCACCCGCCAGCAGCGCGAGGCCCGATCCATTGGTCACCAATGCATTATTTGCCAGCCCGAAATTGCCGTTATCCACATCACTGATGAGAATCAGGCCATTGGGATTCGCGACATTCACCGTCACAAATCCGCCTTGAGGCAAATTGCGAGCGACGGCATATGCGACCCCATTGTCGACAAACACTTTCCCGCCACCGTGTGGCAGAGTCAGCGACCCGCGTAGAGACATTGCCAGTCCGGTCGTGTCAATGGCCCGCAGGACGTTCGCGGTGTCCATCGTATACAACGTCGTTCCCTGACGGGTCAGTCCGGTAATCGCTCCGTTGCCGGGGACCACTGTCTGGAGGAAATCGCCGGTTAGCTCATCAAATGACCGCAGTTGTCCTCCCACCGCGACATAAACGATGCCATCACTGATTTCCACCGCACTGGCATTCACATTGAGGGTTCGAATTAAAGTTGGATGTACGGGATCAGAGATGTTCACAAAATGCAGCCCGCCAGCATTCGCCGCGACTACGGCAATCCTGGCGGTCAGATCGGCATCCACATCGGTCGCGTCACCCGGCAGTTCCAGTTCACTGAGCGTAATCGGACGTTTGAACTCCGAGAGATCCACGATCGCCAGCCCATAAGCGCCCGTCGCGACAAATCCCGTCAGCGTTGCTGGTGACAGCGGGCTGCCCGCGACAACGATCTCCTCGGCAGATCCGTTCAACGACAGGCTGGCAGTCAATCCGACCTTCAGGGGGCGATTCGAGAGCGGATCGAAATTCTGCTTGACCTCCGCAAAATCGCTGATCCCGTCGCTGTCGGTGTCAAACTTGTCGAGGTCCGAACCGATCGCAAATTCCGCGTCGTCCGGCAGACCATCACCGTCAGTATCAGGCGCCGTGCTCACATGCAGGGATAGACCGGTGGTCGGATCGAATTTTCCCCCCGACGCGGCGGTCGTACCGGTCCCCGTTGCGATCAACCCGCTGCCTGGATCGTAAATGAAGATCTGATAGGCCTGATTTCCTGGTACAATCGCTTGGAAATGCCCACCATCGTCGCTGCGGAGTCGCACGACCAACGGGTTCGGTTGGATATCAGGAAAATTCATGACAACATATTCGTTATTCCCCTTCTGAGACGGCGGAATGGAATTGGCATCAGCATCAGACGGTCCGTCATCGTCATAGTCATCGTCATCGATCGGCCCAGGAGGTGGCGGAGGAGGTGGTGCCGGGAAATGCCATCCGGGATGCGTAATCCCCGATCCCGGATCTGTGCTAATGGACAGACCGTCGGCTGAAACCGTCATCGTGCCATCAATGGCCATCAAGCCCGTGGCGTGGTCGTAGCTGATGAATGGAAGTTTCGAACCCGCCCGTGCTCCGACCAGATTCGGAATCGTCAATGACACCGGTGTCGAGAACTGGGCAACACCGGGTGCCTGAACGGTAAAGCTGAACGGCAGATCGGTCACTCCGTTGGGCAACATCATGCGCACATAATCTGACGGCACGACGCTGAACCCAAATTGAGCGTTACTCATCACCAACCCATCGAAGCCGATTGCAGTGTTAGGGTACGCTGTCATACTAACCAGGGACGCCTGCTCTTCGGTGAGATTGAAACCCGCAGCGGACTCGAGGCCCACCGTCGTCGGAACGCTGTTGCTGATCGGGTGCAGCACGGCGGTAGAAATCCGCGGCAGGTAGAATTCCTTCATGTCTTCCATGGCCCAGTTCTCGGTACCTGGAATCGAATTCACGTCCATCACCATTTCTGGAAAATAGACGCCATTCGGCGCGTTGGTCGCGAAGCCCCCCTGGATGACCAGCTTAACATCGCCAGTGGGGACTGGATCGAGCAGGAAGTTCCCGTTCGCATCAGTGAATACGGCGTGATCTTCCTGTCCCAGGACAAACACTTTGACGCCCGCCAGAGGATGCAGGTAGACATCATCGTCCGTATTGAGAGCTCCGTCCGGCCCCGAGCGGACGTCATCAAAATCGTGCGGGATGAGATCCGCGCCCGGATCCACGATAATCCCGGCAATCGTCGTCCCGGGAACCCCGGTCGTACTCACCGTGCGGAAACTCGTGTGGAGCGTCCCACCGGGTGTGCCGTCCGCGTCGGCATCCAGGGGTGTGCTGTCGGCCGCATGAATGGCGGTACCGTCGACCGTGATCTCAATCGTTGCGCCGCCCGGCATTGGACTGTTGAAAAAGATCCAGGCGTAGGTGCCATCATCACCCGGGACAACGATCAGCGGCAGATTCTGACCACTGACGCTGGCGTGGAAGTTGGCCGCTATCAACGTCGTCACATCAACCGGACGTGAGAACGTAAACTTCGGGTGGAATGTGACACCCACATCGCTGGCATCGTGCTTGGGAGTCATGTCCACAATTTTCAGCGGCACCAGAGAACTCAAGGTCACATTGATATTCGTCACCGCCGAGTTCCCGGCAGCGTCGGTGGTGGCGACGTGCAGCACATGCGATCCCACCGACAACTTACCAATGTCGAGCGGAACGTCGAAGGCCCCCGTTTGAGAATTGAACACGATGGGCATCGCTGGATCACTGTCAAAAGCATAACTGAGCGCCACGATCGTCGAGCCTGTGGGATTCGCCGTTCCAGTCAGTCTTGAACCGTTCGTGAGCTGTCCACTTGGAATGGGGCTGGTGACCGTGAATGTCGGCGCGACCGTATCGAGTGTGAACGTGACATCCAGCGGATCGGTCGCATTGCCGATCGCATCCTGGGCGACGAGCAGGACGTGATGGACTCCGTCGTCGGCTCCCGTGGTCGCCAGGTTCAATGGAATACTGAATGCCCCTGTGCTCGCATTAAATGTCACCGTGACCGGCACCGCCCCGTCGATCTTGGCGGTGAGCTTCAATACGCCAGCGACGGCATCAATGACATGCCCGGTCAGTGTGAGACTTTGATTGTCCACGGCATCGTAATCGTCCACGATGATCTGGGGCGGTTGCGTGTCGTGCCCCGAGAAGGCGTCGATGACCGTCTCGCCCACCGCGTGCCCGGCCACCAGCCCGTCAAGGTTCGAGGTGAGATAATGGATGCCGCCGTAAACGCGGCTCATTCCGGCTTCGCTCGCAGCTTGTTCGAAGCTGGTGTAGTTGCGAGTCACATTCGGCAGACCAATCGACGTCGACGAGAACGCCACATTGTCGCCAAAGAGATTCGTGAGCACTTCGGAGGCCGCACCGCTGAACGTACTGTGGCCGGAAATGTATTCGGGGAACGCTGGCGTGCCGAGCAACGGCTGCCAATCTGCATCAGGGACGGTCGCAGCGTTGCCGTCGGAGTCAGCGTCCGGAATGGCCGTGATTGGCCGCCAGAATTCAAATGTGTACTTCGCATTCCATGCGACAACGCCTGCATCCATCATCGCCAGGTTGAGCATCGCCAGCATGCGAGCGTTGGCCGACAGACTGTTCCCGGCGTCCACCGCCACACGCTTGGCGATTTCATTCCAATGGCCGGGCGGCGTGAACGTTCCCTGTCCATCGACCCAGAACCGGGCAACCTGAGTCTGGTCTGCAGTGCGCGTCGTGCTGTCCGCGGCGCCAATCTCTTTGACCTGATTAAAGTCGGCAGCCCATTGTGAACTCGTCAGGGCAGGGGGGCCAGGCGGCAGGAACTCGTCGGGATTACCAATGATGAATGGTGTCACATTCGCCCAATTGGCTTGGACCGCTGGCAGGAACATCGGGGCCGTGGGTTGCCATTGGCCAGGATCACTTCCCGGAATATAGGTCAGGAAATCGCGCGAGCCATCCTGATCGCGCATGGCGAGAATCGCATCCGCAATATCCCGTCCGAATTGCAATCCGTCGGCTTTCGACTGCCCCTCGGGCACGCCCGACAAGGATGTCGCTAGTTGATCACTAAAGATTCCCTGCTGCGTGGGGTATTCGTGCGACAGGATGCGCTCGGCCGCACCTGCTACCGCGGCTGCCAACGACGCTCCGGGGGGAGCCGCCAGTGAAACATAGAAACCGGGCACACCATCGAATGCACTCACCACGTCATAAGCAGCGAGCGACTCCATCGCCAGGATGCGAGACGCAATCAACGGGTCCGATCCATCGCGTTGAATGGCCGACAGAGTCTGTCCATTCCAATCGAGAACCACGTCACTCGACGAGGCCTGGTTCAACCGCGTAAAACTGGCCGACTGCTGCACCGGGTTGCCGAGGCCGTTTGTCGCGCTGACCGTGAATGAATTCTCACCGATCGCTAACGCAACATTCGTGAATTGAAAGACCCCAGCCGTGTTGGCGACGGTTGTCTCGCCCGTATCCACCAGCGTGACGGACGCTTGCGGCGTCGTCTCGCCGACGAGCGTCACTCGGGCAACAGAGGTTTCCGAGTCGCCGACGGTCCCCGTATCAGAAGTCGGGGAGAGACTGAGCGTCGGCGTGGCAACCACGCTCGTCACGAGTGTAAAAGCTAAATCGAAGAGCGCGGACGATTCGCCGAATTTGTCGGCAACCTGCAGATGCAGCGTGTGCTCGCCATCGGTTAAGACCCCTGGAAATCGAGTTTCCAGTGCGCTCTGACTGAGAGTGAACGAACCATTGACCTGCACGAACGAGGACAGATCCACGAAATTCGCCGGCAACGTGCCATCATACCCGCCGATCAGCTTACTTCCTGACGCGAAGCCGGTCACAGTCCCGGCAATCGACGGGTCGCTCGTCACCTGGTCGTTGTCATTGGGACCGGTATCATTCGCCAGTTGAGCCGTCACGTGCGGCAAGGTGGCCGCAACGTGGAGTTCGACCGCCTTAAACTTCGCGGCAGCCTGACTCTGAGTGGAGATGGCGACCGTGTCGGTTTCCGTTCCACCATCGACCGTCAGGGGCTTCGCCACGCTGACTCGCCGCGAACTATCGCCATCAATTCCGAGTCGCAGCGCATCCGCCCCGGCACCCAGCAACACCGCCAATTTGTTATTGAACTGGGTCGTCCCAGAGAACTCCGTTCTGCGGTCGAGCAAGATGCCATCGTCGCCGTCGCCACTATCCAAGGTCGCTTTCTTCACGAACTGAGCATCGTCGATGTGCAGGAGATCGCTGCCGGCACCCAGCGTAATCTTCGTCGTGCCGTTGACTTTCATATTGTGAATGTCGACGACATCGGCTCCGTCTCCCGTGTCGACGATCAGATTCTTGGGCAGGGAGTTGGCACCTGTGAACCCTTGAATCACGATCTGATCATTTCCTCCAGCCAGAAATGCCCGGAGGTCTTTAGTCAAACCGGGCAACTCGACAAACTGCTGATTGTTAACGGTTCCGCCTGCTACGGAGATCCGCACCGATCCGGGCTGACCTGCCGGCTGGACCGTCATATGATCGGCATCGGCCGACCCAGTGATCGTCAAGATTCCTTTGCTGAGCGACGCGGTAATATTGCTGGCCAGAAAGACGCGATTCTCCAGCCTTTCGACCATCGCCGCCCAATAGTCACCAACCGCGTTGTCGTATCGTCGAGCTGACGATCTGCGACGCGATCGGGACGTGCCGTGTAATCGAAAGGGGAAGAGCTTCATCGAATTTGCCCCATCTGGATGTTTGGAAAGCCCGATGTACGTCTCGGGCCTCGAGCGGAGAGTTCACAAGAACATGCGAGATCTTGCCCGTAACTCCCAATGTCCCTCATTACAGTCATGTGAAATAGGGCGTGCAATTGCAATTCGGGGACTTCGATTCCTGTGGCTGAAGAATTAACAGATTCGAGAAAATCCCCTCCACATGACGGAATGTCCACGCCTCGCATTGATTTCTGTGGCAGCAACAAGCAACGGAAGCATTTCCATTCGCCGTCGGGGCAGACAGTATGGGGAGCCGATGCCCTAATAGGGAAGCAGAATACATCTAATTATCGGCGCAAATAGGACGTCCGCTGAATCTGCATTAGGTCTGGGACGAATCGGTGACACGATTTGCTGAAGCCGCGAACCGATTTCGACGAGCAGAGAGTTCAGCACATCCGGCGAAGAAGACATAGCGTCGAGATCGTTTAGCAACTCAAATGAGAAGTGCCGTGGGGAACGCGATTCACTTCATCGGGTGTTTCTTAAAGAATTCCCACATCAGATCGTTGGCCGAAATATTCTTCGCCGACTTTCCGATGAAGCCCACGGGTGGCTCCTGACCCGGCCAGGTGTGGCCACCTTCTTCGATGACGACCAGGACGACCTCGGCCCCATCCCGGCCGCCGTCGTAGGTCTTCCGGGTCACGCGCATTTCATCGCCCTCTTTGGAAAGCGTGTCGGACTTGGGGGTCTCGTTGCAGCCGTTCAATTTCACCCAGGTCTGAATGGAATCTTCGACACTGTTTGTTTTGATCGCTGACGGCGTACTTTCCCTGGATCTTCCAAAAGGAACGATGTCGTCTTTCAAACCGTGGAAGTGGATGACCGAGACTGGCCGCTGGGGCTTGCTGTCCTCACACACAATCTTACCGGCAACTGGGGCAATCGCTGCGATCCGGTCTGATAACTCACCCGCCAGGAGATAGCTCATCATGCCACCATTGCTGATCCCCGCCGCGTAGACTCGTTTTTGATCGACATTGACGTGGCCAGGCAGCTCATCCAAGAGTTTGGAGATGAACTCCACATCATCGGCCTTCCCTTCAGCCGGGTCTCCTTTCAGGCCTCGGGCATTCCATTTGAGGAACGGGCCGACGCCAGTACCGCTGGGATAGACAACAATGAAACCCGCTTCATCCGCTTTGGAGTTCAACCCGGAAAACACCACCATCAGGGGACCATTCATCGCCACCCCGTGGAGAGCCAGAACCACTGGCGTGGGAGTCTGCGGGTCGTAGCCCTTGGGAACATGGACGAGATATTCCCGCTTCAGCTTGCTCACCGTCAGGGTGCGTGAGTAATTGCCCGGACGAGTCATTGTGGAGGGAGATTTGGGCGGTGCTTCTTGAGCCGAAGCTGCTGGTCCGAATGCGAGACCAATTGCAAGTTGGACCAACAGAATGGCCCACAAAACTCGAGTGATTCCGGATTTCATCAATTCCGCTTTCCCTGAAGATCGCCCACTGCCCACCGAACGTCTGGCTGCCTATTGTAGCAGTCTATGGCGGGCGCCAAACCAGATTTCACTGGTACTGGCAGAACAAAAGGGGGGGCCGGACTCTTTGATTCAAAGAGTCCGGCCCCTTTTCTTTGTCTTTGGCTGAAAGGGATGGCGTCGCAGACTGGCCTCTCACGCGCTGAACAGCGGTGTCGATAGATACCGTTCTCCCGAATCCGGCAGAATGACCACGATCGTCTTGCCGGACTCCTCGGGGCGTTTGGCCAGCTTGATCGCGGCACTCATCGCAGCGCCGCAGCTGATACCCCAGCGCCCCATTGTTCGAGTTTGAGCCAATTTTCCCGCGTGGCGATAATTCCGAGCAGGCTCTTGTATCGTGACTCCAACATGTCGATTACTGCAGTCGTCATCCAATCTCTCCCATTAGCAATCTCTCAATGCAGATTAGGGCCGCGGCAATCGCGACTGACGAAGTTCTACCACTTTTCACTCCAAATACCACTCGCGTTCGGCACAAAGCAATACTAAACGGCAATGATTGATAGTCACCACATTTCGCGGGGTGGCCCAGGTTGCTGACCTCGCGGGGTGGCCCATGTTGCTGTGCAACCGGGGTCTACAAGAAGCATGTTCGTCAACCGGATCTCTTCTCTATTGGTTTCACTTGTATTAATGCCAGAAATCCGCCGGAGTGAATGTCAGATACCCGGAAGACGACCGGCACTACTCCGGGATGGGGAAAGTGCTCGATCTCGATCATGTGATGATCCACGGCGAAGAGGGATCTGATTGCCCGTTCCCCTGCCGGTATTTCGGGGATGGTCTGTCGGAAGAAGGTGTTCTATCAACGGAGTATGAGCATGTGGATGCTGCCTGATCTTCTCAACGTCGCACCAACTCGACCAATTGTTTACACACACCATCCCGAATCGATAATTTGCCAGTCTCTGAAAACGATTTGCGGACACAAGTCGTAACCATTTGAGTCGGTGATCGTGAGATTGAGAAAGAACTGGACGGTGCCATCACTCTCAAATCGAACTTCTGATAGCTCGATACCATCTCGCTTTATTACCGCAGGTGTGAAGTTTGTGACCGGTGGATCTGGAATACTTGCATTCGCCTCTCGCATGAGCAGCAACATGCGTTCTTGAACTTGATGCCAGAGAACGGCTTGCTCCGACGTTGGACGCTCGCTTCGGCCCATGATCGTGATTTGGCGATTCTCAGAAAGTTGCCAGAGTGTTATCCAACGATTGGAAGCGGACGAATACCAACATTCTCCGAAAATGGGATCGACAAACAGTTCGTCGTGCCAAGGTTCTCGCTTTCGCAGTGAGCGACTAATCCAGCGAATCATTGAGCGAATCATGGGTTTCCCCTCATGGCGTCTTTTCCAAGACGTTGAATGTCAAACGGTGATATTTGGTCGTTGGCAATCCACTCAGCAATCCTACCAGACACCCGGGGAGCGAAAAAGGGGACAGGTCCATTATTGACGGGTTTTGCACGTGGAGATACATTTGATCGATCATGCCCAGAACCAATCGATCAGCTCCCGGTGGAATGGTATTCCATGTTCTCAATCGTGGAGTGGGACGGCAGCGTCTGTTCGACAAACCCGCCGACTATGTCGCCTTCGAGGAACTCATCCAGGAGACGCTCGACAAGGTGTCGATGCGGATTTGTGCCTACTGCCTGATGCCCAACCATTGGCACTTCGTGCTGTGGCCGGAACAAGACGGGGATCTGGCTGTGTTCATGCAGCGTTTGACGGTGACCCATGTCACGCGCTGGCAGAAGCATCGGCGACGGGTGGGTGAAGGTCATGTCTACCAGGGTCGGTTCAAGTCGTTCCCCGTCCAGACGGACGGCTACTTCTACCAAGTCGTACGCTATGCCGAACGCAATGCCCTACGCGCCAATCTCGTCGAGCGGGCCGAGGACTGGCAGTGGTCCAGTCTCTGGCGCCGTGAACAGGGCACACCTGACGCCCGTCGCTGGCTGTCAAACTGGCCCCTGTCGCGGCCGCGCGAGTGGGTGAAATACGTCAATGAGCCACAGACTCAGGCGGAATTGGATAGTCTGCGCCGCAGCGTCACGCGTGGCCAACCATTCGGTTCGTCCCAGTGGACCGAGGCCACGGCCAAGCAACTCGGCTTGGAATCCACGATTCGAACTCGCGGTCGCCCCAAAAAGTCGATTTGAATCGAATTAAATGGACCTGTCCCCTTTATCCACGCCCGAAGTGGCCTTCGACGGTGGCCAACTGATCGCGCCGATTGCCGCCACCGTGGTGGCACAACTCGATCCCGCCGCAACAAATCCAGCACCGGCTCATGTCGTGACTGTTGCTGCGAACCCAACAGGAAATGGCAATGGAGCTCAGACCAACAACATCCAAGGTGGCGGAGGTGGAAGTATTCAGCTTGCTGGACCTGTTGGAGGATACAGCAATACTTATCTAGCTGGGGTAGGAGGCTTCTTTGGCGGACTAGGAACAGGTTTGAAGGCCATTACCAACCAAACGGTGAAGTCTGCAGGTGCGGTGGTGTCGCTTGGCTATTGGGATGTCCCCAATGTCATTGCGGTCAATGAACGGGACCTGGGCTACGATCAATCTGCAATGGCAGCGAGAGTGGCGGTAGAAGCTGCAACAGCAGCCGCGACATTAGGCGCGTCAGCAGTGACGAAAGCCGGAACTGTCGTCAAAGTTGCTCGAACGGTAAATGCCGTCGATGCCGCAGGTAATATTGTCCAAGGTGGCCAGGGAGCACTGGATACATACAAGAACGGTCCGAGTTACGCTAGTACGGCCAAGATCATTACTGGGGGGATCGGACTGGCACAGGTGGCAAAGGCTGCGACGGGAGCCGGAAAAGTCGTTAAAGAGGCTCCTGCGCCGGCCAAGCAAGTCGGTCAGTGCTTTCCAGCCGGGACATTGATCTCCACCGCAGGGGGATTACGCACAATCGAAACGATTCGCCCAGGTGATCAGGTATGGGCATTCGATCTAGGAGACGGAAAATGGAAATCCAAGAGTGTTCTCAAGAACTTTGAACGAGATTACAGGTATGATTCGATCTTTGTCACAATTGACGGGGACACCATTGAATCAACCCAACTGCATCCCTATTGGGTAGTCTCCGGTGAGAATCTGGCCGAACGGCCTCGACTGGAACACTTGCCTAAGACCCCACCCGATGCATGCATGCCCGGGAGATGGGTCGATGCTCATGACCTGAGAATCGGTGACGTGATGTTCTTGCGGGACGGACGGCAAGTCCCGGTCGAAACGGTGAGACGTCAACCCGCTAACCAAACCGTCTACAATTTTGCCGTTGAGGATTTGGAGTGTTATGCGTTTGGCAAAAGTCAAGTATTGGTTCACAACAACAATGGAGCAGAGGCAAGACTCCCCATCGTATCGAGGATAAACGAAAGTCCAAAGTTGGTTAATGGAGCAGAGGCTGCCGGTAAATCTGCTCAAGACTCAATAGACAGATTGACCCATCAACTTTCCAATGGAAACCTCAACCCGGGAATTGGGACTAAGCCGATTGGAAAAGGGATTTCCGAAGCTCGTGCCCGGGACGGAGCAAGGGTGTATTTTCGGCAGCTTCAAGATGGTACGATCGAAATTCTAGGCAAATCCACGAAGGACAATCAAGCAAAAGTAATTGACGAGGTACTAAAGCTATTTGGAGGCTGAAACATCAATGACTACATCATTCGACATTCGAGTTCTAGGATGTCAGACTTGGAACATTAATGACGATAACGTGGACGTAGAAATCGTCGTTGATGGACTAGGTCGCTATGCCGGGACGTTTTTTACACTGCAAAACATCGCTACTTTGTTTGAAAAGAACCAGCAAACAGGAGAGTGCGCATCCGGTATCTATCTTTGGGCAGCGAATATGATCATAGTACGGGACCTCCGCACTGAAACGATTCGCCAAACAGTCGAGGATCTCTGGAGAACCGGCGAACTTGAGGCCGTTTGTCATCGAATCGAGTGAAGTATGATTGGTAAGAAGATTCGCGTGAAAATGAACCACGAGCAGGCGGACACCGCTTATATTGCCCTCGAGGGCTATCCCGAAGAAGTGCAATTTGGCATCGTCGCAAAGTCACTTTGCCTAGATGATGTGGTGGAGAATTTTAAGGGACCACGAGTAAATCTTGACTTCAACAAGGAAGGGGTGCTAATCGGAATCGAGATTGTGGCGTGACGCCGAGTTAGGGGGGGAAGAAAAGGGGGAAGAAAAGGGGACAGGTCCATTATTGACGAGTGATGCGCGTGGAACTACATTTGATCGATCATGCCCAGAACGAATCGATCAGCTCCAGGTGGAATGGTATTCCATGTTCTGAATCGCGGAGTGGGACGGCAGCGTCTGTTCGACAAACCCGCCGACTATGTCGCCTTCGAGGAACTCATCCAGGAGACGCTCGACAAGGTGTCGATGCGGATTTGTGCCTACTGCCTGATGCCCAACCATTGGCACTTCGTGCTGTGGCCGGAACAAGACGGGGATCTGGCTGTGTTCATGCAGCGTTTGACGGTGACCCATGTCACGCGCTGGCAGAAGCATCGGCGACGGGTGGGTGAAGGTCATGTCTACCAGGGTCGGTTCAAGTCGTTCCCCGTCCAGACGGACGGCTACTTCTACCAAGTCGTACGCTATGCCGAACGCAATGCCCTACGCGCCAATCTCGTCGAGCGGGCCGAGGACTGGCAGTGGTCCAGTCTCTGGCGCCGTGAACAGGGCACACCTGACGCCCGTCGCTGGCTGTCAAACTGGCCCCTGTCGCGGCCGCGCGAGTGGGTGAAATACGTCAATGAGCCACAGACTCAGGCGGAATTGGATAGTCTGCGCCGCAGCGTCACGCGTGGCCAACCATTCGGTTCGTCCCAGTGGACCGAGGCCACGGCCAAGCAACTCGGCTTGGAATCCACGATTCGAACTCGCGGTCGCCCCAAAAAGTCGATTTGAATCGAATTAAATGGACCTGTCCCCTTTATCCACG
>JAKFVC010000014.1:0-49047 GCA_021732415.1 Planctomycetaceae bacterium | reverse complement strand
TTCGGTTCGTCCCAGTGGACCGAGGCCACGGCCAAGCAACTCGGCTTGGAATCCACGATTCGAACTCGCGGTCGCCCCAAAAAGTCGATTTGAATCGAATTAAATGGACCTGTCCCCTTTATCCACGATCCACGCCGGAGGTGCCGTCAATGGAGCTCGACGGAGTTGCGCTGTTGCCGATAGGGTACGACTGAGATTCGCCAAACGGCGGCCGGTGGACTTGATCTGCGCGACCGTTCGAGGGCGCACACGGCTGCGCCGAGAAAGTAGAGGGGAGTGAGTCGAGAGTAGACTGAAGACAAATCGAAGGGGTCAAAGAAGTCGAAGAGTCCAAAGAAGTTGGTCGTTGATACGGGCGCCTGCGGCGAGAGAGTTGAGGTGAGTAAGTAGAGAGTAGATTCAAGACGCATCGAAGAATTCAAAGAAGTCGAAGAGTTCAAAGAAAGTTGGCGGTTGATACGGGCACCTGCGGCGAGAGAGTTGAGGCGAGTAAGTAGAGAGTAGACTCAAGACAGATCGAAGAAATCAAAGAAGTCGAAGAGTTCAAAGAAGTTGGCGGTTGATACGGGACGCCTGCGGCGAGAGAGTTGAGGCGAGTGAGTAGAGAGTAGACTCAAGACAGATCGAAGAAGTCAAAGAGTTCGAAGAAGTTGGTGGGTGATACGGGACGCCTGCGGCGAGAGAGTTGAGGCGAGTGAGTAGAGAGTAGACTCAAGACAGATCGAAGAAGTCAAAGAGTTCGAAGAAGTTGGTGGGTGATACGGGCCGCCTCGTACATTCTGGGGCCTGCTAGCGGCCGACCTCGATTGAGAACATCCGCGTGGCGCTGCCCACCCGCTCCGTCGAGGTTGAGACCACCTCCTCTATGCCCCAGCCGAGTTTGCTGTCGTCCAGCTTTCGCGATTCTTGATCGATCGTCATGGTGACCGCCACGTCAACTTTCCCGGCGGCGTCGGGCGTGCCGGAAAGCAGGCCTGTGGCCGGATCGATCTTCAACCAGGCCGGTCCCTTTTCGATGGCGAACTTGGGCTTTTCGATGTCCCAGAAATTGGCCGTCTCCTTGCGCATCCGCAGGTCGCCCAGAGAGCGGTTGGCCCGAAGTTGGCAACGGTACTCCGCGCCGACTTTGGCTTGCGTCACCGGCTTTCCATAAATCGTCGGCCGCGGGGCCGTGGCGTAGTCGGAAGGTCCGCTCCGCTTGCCCTGCGCGTCCACGGCCACCACGCGATAGTACGTCTGGTTGGCGTTGGGTGACTCGACGCCGTCGCCCATCACCGCAAGTTCGGTGGCCGTGGTCTCGGCGATGAAGTTCGGCGAGAATTCAGGCTTCAACTCCTTCGATGCCCCGACGTTAATTCTGTAGGGCGCGTCGCTCACCGAAAAACCCTTCTCATCGCTGCCATACACGCGGTACTTCACCGGCTTCTGGCCGCCCGGGTTGGCCTTCCACTTCAGGGTGCCGAGCGCCTTGTCCTTGTCGTAGTCGAGCGCAATCTCCCGAGGATAATTCGGCGCCTGGGGCGTGAAACTGAAAGTCTTGCTCCACGGGCCCCAAACACCTTTCGCATCCTTGGCCCGCACGCGCCAGTAATACATCTTGCCGCCAGTCAGCAGGCCCGTGCTGGGCAAAGTATATTGCGCCTTGCCCTTGTCCCTAGTCCGCGAAATCAGTTTGTCGAAGTTCGTCGACAGCGGCCACCGCATATCTTGCCGGTTGGCGAGGATGAAGTGGTAGTCGGTGATCTTTTCGCCGTCGGGGTCCTTCGGCACGCTCCAGCCGAAAGCGAAGTCCGTACCCTCGGCCTGGCCGCCATCGGGCGGATAGACCGCCTTCGGGGCCTCCGGCGGCTGGCTGGTGGATCGCTCCACCCACTCGTGTGTAATCCGCACCTTCCGCTCGCCGGACGACTTGTCGGTGTAGGTGAAACTGTTCTCTCCGACTGTCATCTCGGGCAGTGCGAGCAGGGCCATCTGCAGGTCGTTGATGACCGCCAGACGCTTCAATTTGGCTCCGGCGGGTAGCTCGCAACGCAGTTGGTACTGGTAATACGGATCGCCTTCCAGCGGAAAGAACTTGTCGAAGTTGCTGCCCTCGATGTCCGTCCATTTTGTGCCATCGGACGAAACGGCAAACCGCGCCCCGCCGGCTTCCGTTTCGAGATGCCCGCCGACGAAGGCGTAGGGACTAGTGATCTTCCACACGACCGTGCCCGTCTTGCCGTCTTCCGCCGCCAGTCCCTCGGGGCCGGAGGCGACGTTCTCCACCTTCATCGCACCCTTCTTCCACACCTCGCCGCCGAAGTCCGGCCGGTATTCCCACAGGCCGTTGCAGATGTTGTCCGGGTAGATGAATGCGTTGGGCGACATGTGCTTGGCCGGCTTCAAGTGCCCGAAACGCCAGACGAGCGCCTCGCCGGGGCGAAGCGTCATCTTCATGGTCGTGTCCTCCAGGCACGCCCGGCTTCCCTGGATCGGCTCTTCGCTCACGAACATCGCCGCGGCGTACTCGTCGCGCATGCGGCTGTCGTCTACCAAGATGCCCATCGTATGTGTCCGCTTCACCAGGTCATGGTCGCGGGCCAATTGCCGGTCGCTCGCCAGCGTCTCGTTGTCCCGCAGCAGGTAGATCATGCCCAGGTCGCCATCCATCACGTGCCAGTCGCCGTCGTAATAGACCTGCGCAATGGCGTGGCCCACCAGCCGGACCGGGGCCCCCTTCAGCCCCACCTGCTTCCATAGGCCCCCCATCATCATGGCGTCCTTCCCGCACGGGTTGAGGCCGTAGATGTTGAACACTTTCACCGGATCACCGAGATCATTGCCGCCGGCCGAGGAGTGATACCGATGCTGGATCTGCTGGTACCAGAGGGCGAATGCTTTCTCCCCATCACTCATCCCGGGAGTGACCACCGAGGCCACGATCTCCTTGATGTTGCGGAAGTTGTTCCGCCCGTCGGAGAGCCAGGGATCGATCACGTCAGTCTGGCCCACATTCTCCATCCGCACGGCGCGGTTCGACTGCCAGCTCTGCTCGATGGCCCCTTCCCGGTTCATCCCGCAGCCCATCGGCGACCGGCAGTTGGTGCCGTCCATCGTGCCCCCATGCAATACGATGTACTTGCACACTCCAGTGGTGATGTTCTTGACGTGGCTCTTGGGGACATCACCTGGCTGGGCCTTCGAGGCCCAAGGCTCCAGCGCGCTGTCTGAGCCGGGAACCGTAGCCAGCTTGTCCTCCGCGAATGTCGGTAAGCAGGATAGGAGCACCATCGCCAATGAAATGAGTCGCATCACGGGTTCCTCTCAAACTCGATACATTACCTTTTGGTTAGCTCATCTCCAGCCCTGTCAGGGTGCCGGTGCTCGACCCGAACTTGTCGGCCTCGATACCCAGCCGTTGCAGCATGCTCACATAGAGATTGCATAACGGCGGATGATTCTTCGGATCGAATGCCAGGTGCTGGCCATGCTTGAAACCGCCGCCGGCCAGCAGCACGGGCAGGTTCGTCGTCGAATGATAACTGGCGTTGCCCAGGTTGCTGCCGCAGAACACCATCGTCCGATCGAGCAGACTCACGCCCTCTTCCTTCGTCTGCTTCAGCTTGGCCAACAAGTCGCCCAGGGCCTTCATCAGCTCAAATTCGATGCGCTGGAGCTCCTCGATTAATTTCGGATCCTGACCATGGTGCGTCAGATCGTGATGCTGGTGTGAGACCCCAGTGATGGGCGGAACACCGTTGGCTCCAACGATGGACATGGTGATGAGCCGAGTGGAATCGGTCTGCAACGCCAGGTGAATGAGATCGAACCAGGTCCGAGTGCAGGCCACTACGTCCACATTGGGGGGATTGTTGGGAGGCTGCGCATCGACCATCGGTTTGGGCTTCTTCGACCACTCCTCGTTGGCCACCAGCCGCTTTTCCAGCTCGCGAACACTGGTGAAATACTCATCCAGCTTCTCCCGATCATTGGCGCCCAGGCCGGTGTGCATCGCCTTGGCTTGCTCGCCAACCTGGTCGAGGACGCTTTGGCCGTAGCGCAGCCGACGGGCCTGGGCTGCGACCTGTTCGGGGGTGCCTTCCAGGAACAGCCGGGCGAATACGCCGGACGGCTGCATATCCGCCTGGATTGGCACGCCGGTACGAGTCCATGAAAGAACATCGCCTCCAATGGTGAACGAGAGCGTGGGATAACGCGTTTCCAGCCCAATGTGTTCGGCAGCCACTTGATCCAGTGAAATCGTATTGCGAAAACCTCCCTGGAATACGAAGCCGTTGTGATGGGCGCCAGTCAAAAAACTGTAGCTGGAATCATGTCCCTCGCCCACCTCCGGATTGGACAGCCCGGACATGACCGTGAAGTCGTCGCGGTAGTCCTTGATCAACTCCAGGTAAGGAGACAATTTGTAGTTGGCGCCTGAGTCCTGCGGGAAGAACAACGGAGGGTGGAATCCCAGCGGCGCATTCAGGCACACCATACGCCTTGGTGTTTGGTGTTTCGTGTTTCGTGTTTGCGATTTGGGCAGGTTAGCGGCGCAGGCGTCCAACCATGGTAGCGCCAGGGACACGCCTGACGCGCGGAGGAACGTGCGTCGGTTCAGATTCTTCATGGCTCCTCTTCCTGACCAAAACTCGCATCAACACCAAATACTAAACACCAAACACTACTTATTTTTAAACATCGTACTTTGCACGATTTCGTGCACCAGCGTTCGCAAGCCGTAGTCCTTGTCGCGAATCCTGGCGACGATTGCCTCGATCTCCGGCTTGTCGGCGGCCTCCGGCACTCCGCCAGTAGCGTAGGTCACCAGCCTTTCGGTGAGGGCTCGGGCCAGTTGATCCTTGTCTCGCAAGAGCAACTGCTTGAACTCATCAATGTTTTGAAAATGCTTGCCGTCGGCAGTTTCTCCTGTCGCGTCCACGTCAGGGCCCTGCAGATAAAACTTGCCTTTGATCTCCTTGGCTCCGGCCACCCAGTTGTTCAGCCGGTAGTATTCCCGCCAACCGCCGATCGCGTCGAAGCTCTCCAGGGCAAACCCCGGCGGATCGATCTTGGCGTGGCATGACGCACAGGCCTCATTGCTGCGATGTTTCGCCAGTCGTTCGCGGAGGCTCGTGGCACCGCGAACGTCCGGCTCCAAAGGCGGCACGTCTGGCGGCGGCGGCGGTGGCGGCGTGCCCAGGATCCGCTCTAGCACCCAGGCACCGCGCTTGACTGGGGAAGTATTGGTGCCGTCGGCAGTCACCTTCAGCACGGCCGCCATGGTCAAGGCGCCGCCGCGATGGCTCTCGGCAGGCAGCGGTGTCTTCCGGAATTCCCACAAGCCTTCTACGCCGGGAATGCCGTAGTGCTGCGCCAACCGGCCGTTGAGCATCGAAAAGTCCGACGCCACGACATTGGTCAGACTCAGGTCGTTTTTCAGAAGCTCGGTGAAGAACAGTTCGGCCTCTTTGACCATTGACACTTGCAGCATCTTGTCGAATTCCGGGTAGCGTCCGGAATGCGGTATCGTGGCCTCAATGTCGCGCAGGTTCAGCCATTGGCCGCAGAAGTTGGTGGCCAAAGCCGCCGCCTTCGGGTCCTGGAGCATGCGTTCGACCTGCCGGCGAAGAACCTCCGGCTGAGACAGCTTCTTCTGTTCGGCGAGGGTGAGCAGTTCGTCGTCGGGCAGCGTGCTCCAGAAGAAGTAGGAAAGGCGGCTGGCCAGGGCGAAGTCATCGAGCTGGCCGGGCTTTTCATCGAGAAACAGAAATTTCGGCGATGACAGGATGCCGGTCAGACTCACACGGACGGCTTGTTCGAACGTGTCCTTCTCGGCCAGCCGGCCATCCACCAGCGACATAAAGAGTGTGAGGTCGTACTCGGTCAGCGGACGCCGGAAGGCACGGCGAGCAAATTCGCGAATGATCCGCTCGGCATCGGCTTTTGGATCTTTTGAAACGACCTCCAGCTGATCGCTGTTGCGGTCGAGTCGCTCCTGGGGCAGGTCACCGAAGATGCGGCGATGGCTGGCCGGCGGCCAGGTGTCGTACAGCGGCCCTTCCACTTCGACCCAGTGTACAGCCAGCCCCGCACCCTGATATTGAGCGGCTTTACCTGGGGTTTGCGTCACCTCCCTACCCAGTCCGTAGGGAGCGATTTGAATACTGCCCCGATTACGCTCCTGCCGGGCGACAAACTCGATCACCGTTGGCTTCTCGGGCGGAACATCGAAATAGCCGACTAGCCCGGCAGAGTGATTATGGACCGCGAACGTGACCGGTTTTCCGGAACTTTGAAAGCCCGAGGCGGAGATGCGGAAGCGATAATAACCCAGGTCGCGCGGATCGAACTGAGAAACCGTGACCGTCGTATCGTGGGTCGAGATGAACATCACTACGGTGCCATCTTCCAGGACGCGATAGAATTCGTTGCCGTAGATTTTGACCGCGTGCTGGTCTTTGAGACTGAAGCGTTGCTTCATCTTAGGCGGTGCCGGTTTGTTACAGATGGCGATGTTCAGCGCGACGTCGGCGGCTTCCACGTAGCGCTCCAGGGCGAAGGAGGAAAGACGCAGTGCGGCGCCAACGTTGTCGAAGCCGTCCATCGAGCCGTCCAAGGCGAGCCTGTCGCGCAGATCGACATCGATTCCCAGCAGATCGCGCACCGTCTTCTCGTACTCGGTACGGTTCAGCCGTCGCAGAACGACGCGACCCTCAGCGGCACGACGGGCCACTTCGGCCGCCTCCGCATGCGCCCCGATCCAGTGGGTCAGTGCGGCAACTTCCTGTTCCGATGGACGCGGCTTCGTCTTCGGCGGCATCTCGCCGGCGCTGACGCGTTTGAGTACCGCCTGCCACCGGTCCCCCTCGGCCCGGTCGCCGAAGTCCGCCGAGAGCGAATCGACGCGGAACATCCCTTTAGGCTTCTCCGGGCCGTGGCATTCCAGGCAATGATGATTCAGGAAGGCGCGGGCCGTTTCCGACGAAGCGTTCGTCGTGCTCTCGTTGGAGGCCGGGAGGTCCTGTGCGCAAACCGGGACCTGCGCCAGCACGACGACTGCCGTAATCAGGACGACTCGCGGCAACATGACCTTCTCCTCAGGAATGAAGGTGTGGAGACGGAAGGACCCAGGGACCGAAATCGGCAGTCCAGAAACACTCCACACGATGATACCCAAGACACCACGTGCCAGCCACGCGCCGATCCATAATCTGATGGTCTAGCGATGGGCTTCTTGTTCCGGCAAGCGGAGACAAGAAGAGTTTATTGTCGAGGATGTGTTCACTGGGGACGACAATCTCCACCCGAATGCGATCACATTCTTCTATCACAACTTCGTCCGAGTTCACCAATCGTTCAAGATGACTCCCGCCATGAAAGCTGGAATTGACCACGAGAAATGGGAAGTTTCAGACATGATCGACCTCATCCCCGAGCTGGTTTACAACACCCGCCCGAAGAAATCTGACAAATCTTTGAATTAGACTGACCCACTACCCGCTGCTCTATTTTCTGGACAGGCAACGCTGCGCCGCTTACCATAACCGGACTCTAGCCAAGATTGCCTCCCCGGCCATCCGCCCCCGCTCGCCACCTGCCCGATAGGAGATCGTTATGCCTCGCACGCTGCTCATGTTGGTCGCGCTGACGTTGTCGCTTCGCCTGTTCGCCTTCACCGCTGCGGCTTCGGCGGCTGCGCCGAAGGGGGATGCCGGACATGCCCACCATGAACACGTCGATCCCGATCTCCGCAGCACGCGCGACGGCAACTGGTCGGATCCCAAAACCTGGGCTCCGGCCCGCGTGCCGAAAGCGGGTGACCGCATCCTGGTGGCCCGTGGTACGAAGGTCGTGTACGACGTCGCCGACAAAGCTGTGATTCGCCTGGTGCAAGTCGTCGGCTCGCTCACGTTTGCTCGCGACCGGAACACGGAATTGAACGTCGGACTGCTCAAGGTGCAAAACAGCGACGAGTGCAGCGAGAGCGGCTTCTCGTGCGACTTCGGCGGTGTGAACGACCTTGGTGAACCGCTCCTCCCGCAAAAGGGGACGCTGCCGACGCTCGAAGTCGGCACGCTCGCGGACCCCATTCCGGCCCAGTTCACCGCCCGAATTCGGCTGCACTACATCAACGGGATGAACAAGGAAGACGCCCCGGGACTGGTTTGCTGCTCGGGCCGCATGGAACTGCACGGCGCGCCCATGAACCGCACCTGGGTCAAGCTCGGCGCGGCGGTCGCTCCTGGCGAGGAGAAAGTCACGCTCGCCGAATTGGTCACCGGATGGCGCGAGGGCGACGAAGTGATCGTCACCGGTTCGAAGATGGTCGCCCGCAGCAAGACTTATCGCGACGGTGAAAGTCTGGGCACAGAAACGCGGCGCATCACGAAGATCGACGGCACGACGCTCACGCTCGATGCACCGCTGAAGAACGAACACTACGGCACGGGCGAATTTCGCAGCGAAGTCGCCAACCTGTCGCGAAACGTCATCGTCGAAAGTGCCGATCCGGCCGGCGTTCGCGGGCACACAATGTATCACGCCTACAGTCGGGGCGGCATGAGCTACGCCCGCTTCGCGCATCTCGGCAAGGAGGGAGTGCTTGGCCGCTATGCGATCCACTTTCATCTCGTCGGCGACACGATGCGCGGCAGCCAGGTGCTCGGCGTCTCGGTCGTCGATTCGCACAACCGCTGGATCACGATTCACGGCACCGAGTATCTTGTCGTTCGCGATTGCGTTGGCTTCCGTAGCGTGGGCCACGGCTACTTCATGGAAGACGGCACTGAAGTGTACAACTTGCTCGACCGCAACCTCGGCGTGCAATCGTATCACGGCAAGAGGTTGCCGAAACAGGTCCTGCCGTTCGACGGCAACGAAGGGTCGGCCTTCTGGTGGGCCAACGGTCGCAACACCCTCGTCCGCAACGTGGCGGTTGAAAACGACATTTACGGCTACCGCTACGACATGCAGCACTCGACGTCATTCAACAGCACGCTGCCAGTGACCATGCCCGACGGCAAGACGCAGCAGGTCGACGTCCGCACGATTCCGATCTGGCGTTTCGAAGATAACGAGTCGCACTCCGAAGGCCTGGCCGGCATGGTCGTCGCTTGCAACGGCGATCAACAAGTTGATGATTCGATCCTTGACGAAACGATGCTCAATCGAATCAAGGCCGTCGACTGGACCGGGCCCGACGCCCGCCATCCGCATATCATTCGCAACCTCACGATTTGGGAAGCCCATTACGCCTTCCGCCCGCACAGCCCGTCGATGCTGATCGACGGCCTGCGGATTCACCGCGTGGCTTACGGCATCTATCGTCCGGCGTTTGACAATCAAGTCTACCGCAATGTTCATCTGTCGTCGGCCGGCGGCGAGCCGTTCAACCGCGGAATGGACGATGCCAGCGCCCAGAACGGTCAGATCACGGTCGACGGTTTGCAGATCGACGATGTTCGCGGCGACCAACGGCACCCGATCGTGCACATGACCGACAACAATCTTTCCGGTCGGGCCGAAAACCACTTCCGCCACGTCGTCTGGTCGAACGCCGACGGCCGCCGGGCCGTATTCAACCGCGGCGGCAGTGCGCGGGTCGATCCCTATGTCGAAGGGGGCGTGCCATATTACATCCACGACTACTACGGTCCTGGCCGCCACGCGAAGATTATCAGCACGGCGGCGAAGAACCTGGTGAATGACGGCAACAAGTACCGCAATGAGCCGCCGCTGACCGGTGACGAATCGGTCGTGGCCGAAGTCACGAACGTCAAGTGGCCGGAACTGCTGCAACCGGTCGACGACCTGCCGCCAGCGACCGTCATCACAGCCGCCGTTCGCCAGGGCGACAAACTCGTCGTCACAGGCATCACGCATGACAACGGCGACATTGTCTCCGTCACCGTAAACGGCCAAGCCGCCAAGATTTCGTCCAACCGCGCCGGCGTCGCCGACTGGTCCATCGAACTCCCCGCAGCCGCCCAAAAAATCACCGCCCACGCCGCCGACCGGGCCGGCAACGTGGAGCAAGTGAAACATGAATTAAGTAGCCGTTGATCGACAAAGACGTACCCGGTTTGGACAGGAGAAAACACCGTCGAGAACGATCACCAGGCTGTCAACGTGAATTGTGACTTTGACGCATGGCGTCCATGTGATACTTCGTTTTTGCCAACGAAAGGGCCGGCCCATGAGTTCACCAACCGAACTCTCCCGCCGCGATTTGCTGCGAAATGCCGTGATCGGCGGGGGGGCGGCCTTCGCTTTTGGCACCTTTTGCCCGGCGAGAGCCGCGTCCGCTATACCCCAAGTCAAACCGGAGGAGATTCAGCTCGACCCGCGGCGTCTGCAGGTGGCCTACGATCTGCTGGAGAAATGGACGACCGGTCCGAATGCCCCGGTTCCGGGCGGTGCGATTCTCATCGGCCGCTTCGGGAAAACCGTGGCGCCGCGGTTCTTCGGACGGCAGGGCCCCGAGCCCGATGCCGAACCGATTCGCGACGACGCGATGTTTTACATGGCGTCGGTCACTAAGCCGGTGATCTTTATGGCGGGCATGTTGCTCGTGGAGCGCGGACAACTCAACTTGAGCGATCGGGTCACGCGTTACATACCCGAGTTCACCGGCCAGGATAAGGAAAAGGCACAGGTCCTCCACCTCTTTACGCATACGTCGGGACTTCCGGACGAATTGCCACGCAACGGGGATTTGCGCCGTGAACAGGCGCCGTTGGCAAAATTCATTGAGGAGGTCATCAAAACCGAATTGCTATTCGTGCCGGGGACACAGTTCAGCTATTCCAGCTCGGGCACAATCCTCGTTGCCGAGATCGTGCAGCGACTTTCGGGTCGCTCGATCCGCGATTTCGTGCGGGAGGAAATCATCACTCCCCTGGGGCTGAAGTCGACGGGCTTGGGATCACAAGGTTTTGCTCGCGAGCGGCTGGTGCGCACGACCGTGCCTGACTACCAGGTCGGCAGCCCGGGAAATTGGAATAGCGCGTATTGGCAGGAGTTCGGTTCGCCCGCCGGTGGACTCTTTAGCACACCCCAGGATTATGCGGTGATCTGTTCCCTGATGCTCGGCGGCGGCAAGTGGGGAGATGTTCGGCTCTTGTCTCCGGCGACGGTTCGAATGATGACCACGAACCGGATGAACGATTTGCCCGAGCTACCAGAGCCGGTACGTCGCACGCAACCGTGGGGGCTCGGCTGGCGACAGAACCACCTGGGCACAACGGACAGTTGGAGCGATTTACTGAGCCGACGCGTCTTCGGTCACACCGGCTCGGCAGGCAACGTCGTCTGGATGGACCCAGAAACCCAGGGGTTTTGTATCGTGTTTACGAATTACCTGCGAGCCAGGGCACCCTGGCGTCTGGTGCATTTGTCGAATGCCGTCGCTGCGGCGTTTGTGTAGGTTGGATCGCCGAGGCCAGCGCAGCGATCGACGAATTGCACTCCACCACTCTTGCCCACCGCCGTTGGCCGACCTCATCCCCGAGCTGGCTTACAACACCCGCCTGAAGAAATCTGACAAATCTTCGGATTAGTCTGACCCACTACCGAAAAAGTTGACGTGATGCTTCCGGCCTCATATCCTGATGGTTGTTCAGATCTGCTGTCGGCGGAGTCCTCTCTCTCAGGAGCCTTTCCATGCCAGAAATTTCTCGCAGCTCGCGCATGCTTCGCGCTGGTGGCGTCGGTGTCGTTTTGGCGGCCAGTTCGATTTTGCTGACATTGTGGACTGCAGCCCGAGCCGATGAGGCCGTCACAAAATCGACTAAGAATGAGCCGGCCTTGTATAAACAGTTGCTGGAACTGAAGGTCGCCAAGACGGAAGAAGGCCAGAAGCTTGAGGACTTCTGCAGCGACAGTGAAGGTCGCATTCTGGCGTTGGTCGGCGCCGCTGGTCCCAACGACTTCGACGGCGATTCGTCTCTCGGCGGCTTGGCCGTGCGTCTGTTGAATGGTAGCAAGAAGAAGAAGGCACCAAAGTTTGAGCCCGCCGTGTACGTCTACGACGCGGCCGGCAAGCTGGTCGCCACGTGGGCCATCGGGTTCCCGGGAGAGGCCATCAATACGGCTCCCGATGGGACCGTACTCGTCGGGGGCAGTGGTCGCGTGGCACGCTTCGATCTCGCGGGAAAGAAGCTGTTGGAGACCGAATCGCCACAGATGACTTACATCAAAGAGCATGCGGACGACATGCGCGAACGGGCCAAGGAGCAGTTGGAAACCGACCGCGCGATGTTCGCGGACCAGGTCAAAGAGTACGAAGATCAACTCAAAGAACTGCAAGCCAATAAGGAAAACGCCGAGAAGAAGAAGGCCGCCGCGAAAAAGGACGGCGCAAGCAAAGAGCAGAAAGACAAACAGGATGCCGAATCCAGCACAGAGGATGAAGAAGAAGATTCGGTTCAATCTACTCAGTTCGAAGAGCGGAATTTGAAGCAGATCATCACGCAGCTCAAGCAGCAAGCGAAGCAAATGGAGAAGAAGACGATCGAACAGGCGCTGCAGCAAGTGGTCGGCCGGGCCCGAACAATCCACGCGATCAGTGCCAGTCAGGACAACGTGTTCGTGACCTGCCATGCGATGTCTGGTTATGGCTATGGTATCTGGCGTACCGACAACAAATTCGACAACGCGAAAGAGATTGTCAAAAGCCTGTCAGGATGCTGCGGTCAAATGGATGTGCAATGCCGGAATGGCGAACTGTACGTCTGCGAGAACTCGCGGCACCGAGTCGTTCGCTTCGATCTCGATGGGAAAGAACTCGGACAGTTCGGCAAACGCGATCGCGAGGGCGAGGGCGAGAACTTTAGTGGCTGCTGCAACCCCATGAATCTGTGCTTCAACAAGGACGGGAATCTCTTCGTCTCGGAAAGTAACGGTGTCGTCAAGCACTTTACGCCCGATGGCAAATACCTGGGGCTCGTCGGTGTCGCCAAGGTTCAGGCAGGCTGCAAGAACTCATGCGTCGCCGTCAATGCCGATGAAAGCCGCCTCTATTACATCGACATCGAAAAATCGAAGATCATTGTCCTGTCGCGCGGTGAGGAACAGGCCAGCAAGTAAGTGTTCCTCCACAAAGTTTCCGATTAGCCTCCCTCACCCTGTGAGTTCTACTATGCGATACGCTCGAAGAGTCTTCGTGTGCGCCATTCTCCTGTCGCTCGTCTCCGTGGTGGCGAGCGAGGAGAAATCCCTGGCCCCCGAGCCCTTGACGCTCGTGGTGATGGACCCTCTGGCGAAACCGTTGTCGTGTCCGTGTGTGGCCGGCTATGCCCAACGCGATTATGAGAAACTCGCCGAGGCGCTACAGAAAACGCTACAGCGCGAGGTCGTTGTGGTCTTCAACGATTCGCTGGTCGCAGCTCAGAAGAAGAAGCAGGTCATTCGCATCGACTTGGTGATCGGCAAACAATCGGTCATTCTGCAAGATGCGAAGGCCTCGAAACTGAACCTCAAGAAGGTGGCCATGCTGTCCGGCAAGGACGGTCTCACGACGCAGCGGGGCCTGGTGGTTGTCGCCACGGCCGATCCCGCCAAACAAATGTCTGACCTGAAGGATTACCGCATCTACTTCGGCCCACAGGAGTGCGACGAGAAACACGCCGCTGCAATGCGACTGCTTACGGCCGCCGGAATCGCGATCCCCCAGAAGTTGGACACCGCCGTCGCCTGCGATGAAGGGGCGATCAAGATCCTGGAAATGGCGGAGAAGGGGGAACGTGGCTGTGCGGTGATTTCCAGCTATGCCAAGCCGTTGCTGGAAGGTTGCGGACAGGTGAAGAAGGGAGCCCTGCGCATCGTCGGCGAGACGGAAGATGTCCCGTTTGTGGCCGCCTATCTGAACGCCGGCCTGGATTCGAAGTTGCAATCGGCGATCAGCGACGCGTTGCTGAAATCGACCGCTGATGTCAATCTCCGCATCGCACTCGAAACGAAACGCGGGTTTGTCGCTGACGCCGAGACCGAAAACGAAGTGGCAAAAAAAAAGTAGCAGCCCCCACCAGCGCTGACAACGGCGACTGGCCCGGCTGGCGGGGTTTGAATCGCGACGGTCTGGTCAATTGGCTGCCCGAATTCCTGCCGGGCAAAGATGCAATTCTGTGGTCGAAACGCCTGTCGAGCCCGGCGCTGGCGGGCGTGGCCGCCACGCGGGAACTCGTTATCGTGGCCGACCGCGATCCGGCCGATCGAGTCGACATCTTCCGCTGTTACAACGCCGACGGCACCGAACGCTGGACCCTGCGCTACTCGGCACCCGGCAAACTCGATTATGGAAACTCGCCTCGCGCCACCCCGCAAATACATGGCGAGCTGGTCTTCCTGCAGGGAGCTCAAGGGCATCTACACGCCGTCGACCTGGCCACTGGAAAGACTCGCTGGAAGAAGCACTTTCAAAAGGATTTCGGAGGGCCGGTCAACCTGTCGTGGGGTTTCTGCTCCTCGCCGTTAATCGCAGACGGCCGCCTGATCATCAATCCTGGCGGGGCCGAAACGTCCCTCGTGGCTCTCGAACCTTCCACGGGCGACGTGCTGTGGAAATCACCGGGCCGTGCTCCGGGGCACGGTTCTTTCATCGTTGCCAACCTCGGTGGAAAGCAGCAACTAGTGGGCTATGATGTCGACTCGCTGGGCGCGTGGGATGCCGCCTCCGGACAGCGTTTGTGGACGCTCACGCCAGACCGCCCCGGCGACTTCAATGTCCCCACACCTGTCATCTGGGGCGAAAAGATCATCGTAGCGACCGAAAACAATGGCACGCGCATGTATGACGTTAGTAAACAAGGTACCATCCAGTCGACTCCCACTTCCCGCAACGATCGCCTGGTCCCCGATTGCCATTCGCCGATCCTCGTGGGCTCACGAGTCTTCGGAGTTTCCGATCACCTGTTCTGCCTGGATGCCACCCGCAATCTCACCCAAATTTGGCGAGAAAATGACCGGCAGTTTCGCGAGTACGCATCACTGATCGGCAGCCCACAGCGAGTCCTGATCACCACTCTCAAAGGCCGCCTGCTGCTATTCCGCACCGACACAGCCGAGTTCTCGAAGCTCTCCGACGTGCAACTCATGGAAGACGAAGCCGGACTCTACTCTCACCCCGCGATCGTGGGAAACCGGATCTACGTTCGAGGTTCCAATTCGCTGGTGTGCCTCAGCTTGGCTTCGGCAAACGAACGTTGAGACGCACCAGTGTGCTCAATCACACGCCGGAGAACTGACGAATTACCGATTGGGAAAGGAAGTCGAAGGAAGTCTTTAGCGGACGCGAATCGCGAATCAGATACGCGATGTGACAGGACTCAAATAAGGAGCGATGTCGATTGGGACTTCAAATGTCAGCGACAATGTGCATGTGAATGAAGGGCATAGGACAGTCGCCATGGTTGCGCAAACCATAGCCCAGATTCTATTATGCTTAATAAACCGACAAGACGACGAGTGCGTTCTCGGTCTCCTCTGGAGCTGTGAGCGGTTCGTTTTGCAGCGGGTGCAGTGGGTTTACGTATGAAGAGGTTGGCTGATGGAAGTGACGGACTATGCTTTTTTTCCGACGCGGGTGGTGACAATCCAATTCCCGGACACCGGCCCCCTGAATGCGGAGCTCTGCGATCTGCTGGAGCGCCGGCCGGAACTCGACGACAGGTCCAACATGCACCCCGACGCGCTGAATTTGCTGCGTCTGGCGAACACCGTGCCTGCGATCGAGCAGCTCCGGTCCATGTTCATCACAGGGGTGAAACACTGGTTGGAGACCGAGGGAATCGCGGGACCGGAGGGGATCGATCTGTTGCTCTTCAGCAACCGCATGGGCCGCGGAGAGTCTACGATTGCTCACAATCACAACACCGACCTAATCGGCATCTATTACGCCCGCACGACGGATTCCAATCGACAACCCATCTCTCCGGCCGACAGCGAAGACTATTTCGAGGCTGGCGACGGAGCGCTGGTACTCCACGATCCGCGTTTCAATGCAAACCTGACCTCCGTCTGCAATCGCGATCACATCAAGGTCGTTCCGCGCCCGGGCCTGATGCTGATCTTCCCCGCCTACGTGTGGCATTCCGTAACGCCACATCGCGGCGAGTTTCACCGACTTTCGTTTGCGATGAACGTCACGCTGCGCTGGCCGGCCGGCTCAGAGGAGCAGCACTCGTTGAAGTGATGACTCGGACGACACGCATTGCTTGATCGCTGGCGTGAAAGTGTATCTCGCCCCGAAAGGAGCGGGTCGCTCACATTGCCTGATTTCGAGATGGAGTCTCCGGGGCCAAAACAAATGGGTCAGGACTCTTCGAATCAAACAGTGCGAACCCATTTTTCACGCTCGACTCTTGTTTAAAGTCCAAACAAGATTGCTGCACAGGGTATTCCCCCCATGATCGGTATCGGCGTCAGCAACCCATAGTCAGCCAGAGCCCGCACAGAATCTCCGCTCAACCGATTCGCGTAAAGGTGCAGTACGACGTGTGCGGCGAAGGCTGCGGTCACTGAAAGGTAAAACGTCTTTTCATCCATCAGGACCGCGCACATCGCCGCCGTCAGCGCAGACATAATGCCCAGAAACAGAAGATCACGGTTCATGGTTCGCCACCAATGGGAGGCCCCGCCAGGATCATTCGCTTGATCACTTTCGGTATCGCGTGCGGCGATTACCAGACAATTGTAGGCCACCATGCCGGCAATCGATGCGAGCAACGGCCACGAACGCGTGGTCACCCCCAGGCAGGCGAATGCTCCCAACGCAAAAAAGATTCCGACACCGAACTCTTTCCCCGGCAGTTTTTTGCCGAGGACAATCGGCTTGATAAAAGCGAGGAAATGCAAACCCACTCCAAGTCCAACCAGCAGTGAACGTTCCATTACAGGTCTTGGCAAACCCAACGCCAGGACCCCGAGTATGCCCAGGAAACAGAAGCTCAGACAGGCCCAAAACAAGGAGCGATAATTTCGCCCAAATTGCAGGCGACCAGTTGCCTGAGTCCAATTTTTGCAACTGGAAACATCAATACAACGGTCCAACAAGTAAATGCACCAGACGACGAGAAACAAGGCGGCAACCGGACGGAGCGGTAAAGTGACACCCAGTGCCAGACTGGTCGCCCAGGTCCAGGTCGAAACGACACAGGGAGCATCCAGTCCCAGCCAACTTGGCGTATACCACCAGCGCAATCGATCAGTGCCACCTTTGGCAAGAGTCTGTTCGCTGGACATGATTCACCATCCTGACAGCACCCAAATCTTGGGAACAAAAATGGTCAAACCAACCGCGGCCGATGTCATCGCGAGCACTAACACTGCGGCTGAACCGCAATCTTTCGCCTGTTTGATCAGCGGATTCTGTTCTTGAGAGATGCGATCCGCGAGTCTCTCGATTGCCGTATTCATGCACTCGGCTGAGATCACCAGCCCGATGCAGAGCAAAACCGCAATCCATTCCCACGTTGCCAGCGAAAACGCCGCGCCCGCGACAATCACTCCAATCGCAGCAAGGCCGTGAATTCGCATGTTCTGTTCGGTCCTCAACGCATGGCAAATGCCGTAGAACCCAATAGCAAAACTACGAAAGAAT
Organism: Planctomycetaceae bacterium; assembly: GCA_021732415.1. Lineage (GTDB taxonomy): Bacteria > Planctomycetota > Planctomycetia > Planctomycetales > Planctomycetaceae > JAKFVC01. The sequence goes on along the minus strand of JAKFVC010000014.1, from coordinate 31,469 downwards.
TTTGATAAGTTCATACAGGAATACTCGACGGCGAATGGAACCGCTTAATTGATCGCGCCGTAAAAAGATGTTCATGGATCATTACGCGAGGCGCGCAGCGATCGTTGGCAGAAGTTGGAATGTAGATAGGCAGATTTTGAATTCAGCAGTTTGATCCTTCGTTGGGATGCATCCTGGCCGCGAACGCGATCGGCCAGGACGGCGTCGGGCCGACATACCGCGGTCGATGTGACCGACACGCAACAAGCTGGACTTAACCCCCCGGCATTTCCAAAAGACGATCGCATTCTGACTCGTTTCGCACTACGGCTGGGCCAACGGGAAACCGGCTGGCGGTTCCATCGTCAATCGCGGATCACGCCCCATCGCGCCGGTGGAGGCACAACCAGTGGGTTACTCGGCACTTCCAATGACACTCATGTTCTTGAAGCGCAGAGGCTGCGTCACCGGCATCATCCTGGTGAGGTTCAAGGATTGGCGATGCGTGATGACGTAGATCCCGATGAGCTTCAGTGGGTAGTCGAGCCGGCCATCGCCCTGGCTTTCCCATTGCTTGGAACCGGGGCCGGGCTCGATGTGGACGAACGGCGAATCGTTGGTGAGCGGGAAACTCATGAAGCACCAGTCATCGAAGTCGAGGGCACTGTAGTTGCCCCAGTCACCGCCGTCGAGGCCGCCGGAGGAGCGAAAACGTTCACCCTGGGCGTCTTCAATCTCCCACATGATCCGCCCCCAACTGCTATCGCCTTTGACCCACATGCCGATACTGTGCGGTCGCCCTGGGATGGGCGCCGGTTGCTTCAATTTCAGCGCGGTGTACTCGGCCACGACGGCAGGTAGCTCTCCTGCCTTTTGCAGCGTGACTTCGAGGCATGCGCCCTGTTCGGCATCGCTGTGCTGGCGCAGCGTAAACTTGCCGGGACGACGCAGCCTGGTGGTCACTGGGGTGTCATCAGCCACAAGCTGCCAATCGGCGACGTTGTCCATGCTGGCAACGATTTGCGTGCCGAGCGGCGGTTGCTGCTGCGGAAATCGACGCGTGCCCGCAGTGATGCTGGTCACTGCCTCGGGACTGGTGAAGTAGCTCACCGCGGTGGAGGCGGTGATGGCGAGGCGTTTGTTACGAGATGCCGTCTGCCGCTGCACGCCATAGAATTCGATCTGCGTGAGCGTTCCGTCGGAGGGCAATTCCACCTGCATCTCGCACTCGCCGCGTAGTGTCCACACCGCGTAAATGTGCTCGCTGCCGCGTGTGAACTCCAGAACATGGGCGCTCGACGACCCGGTATCCCACTGCCGCACGAGAGTCGCACTGTCGAGCACTTTCGTCACCGTGGCGAGCGCGACATAAGCAGGTTTGGGGTAGTGCAAGGGACTGCGCTGACACAGCCCACAGCCGCCCCACAGCGCATCGTAGTAGGCATTGTTCGTATCTTCGATCACGGCGGGTGAAATTGTGGGAAAGCGATACGCCAGGCCGATCATCATGTCGCGCGCATACCACTCGGCGTGCCGTTGTGGGCCAAGATCGCGCTCGGCACGATAGGTGAACTCGAAGCAGCCGGCCAGCGGAATGTCGTAGCCGAACACGCGCGCAGTCTCGCTCATCAGCCAGATGCCGCCGCTGGTCCACGGACTGAGCTTTTCCGGCGCGAAGCTTTGACCAGTGGTCTCGCTGCCGAGGTAATCGATCAACTCACGCGGGAAACCACGACGCAGCATCACGGCGATCATGCCGATCGATCCGCCTGAATTGCCCGCGATGATCTTGAGCTGCGGAAACTTTGCACGCAGGAACTTCGCACCGCGCAGGCCCAGCTCGTAGAGGTCATCGTCTCGCTTCGCCTGTGCTTCATCCGCGACATACCTGTCTCCGTACAGCTCGGGCGGATAGGCGCCGGGATGGTAGCTCTCGTGAAACAGATCGACATACTGGCAATGCGGGAATCGCCGCAGCAACTCGGTGATCTCTTTCTCCGCGCGTGCTTCAGCGGCAGGCCAGTCTTTGAGATCCGCGAGCCGGAAGGGCCACCTGATCTGGTTGAGCGAGACTTTCCACGGTGCGAGCTCGGCCTCGGAATCCTTGGTCCAATTAAACGTCGTGCGTCGCATGCCCGCCTTGTACAGCATCGGCCCGGCGATGGCCGGATCGCGGGTCGTATAGTGCACTCCATTAAACCACCACGTGCCAAAGGGTGATTCATAGCCCGCCTGCCGTGTATCCTTACCCAGTACCGCAAACGCGGCCTCATGCTTCAGCAGTGGCGCGCCGCGGTCGTCATTTACGGTAATGTGCAGGCCATACCAGCCGACTTGCGGCATGGCCAACGACAGGGTGATGTCCGATTCGCTGCCGATCGCATCCAGCGTGACTGCCCGCTCTTGCGTGGCCAACTTGTTGCCGTTCACATCGCTGATCTCCCACTGCAGCACGCACTTCGTCGGCTGCACCGCTCGCAGGCTGATCGTCGTCTCGGGCACGTCGTCATTGTGGAAGATGTTGCCAGGGTGCGACTGCTTCAGCCGCAGCTCGACGGGCGATTTCTCCAAGGTCACGCCGAAGACATGCACCGCGCTCGTCGAGGTCGCCAGCGGCATGCGGCGACGATCATTCTGCAGCTTCAGGCCGTCCATTTTTCCCAGGAACTCAAAATCCAGATACGGCCCGATCTTCATCGCCGCATGCGGATCATTGGTTTCGGCGAGCAGATCAACGATGTCGCCCAACTTCAAATCGACGCGCACGAGATAGAGTGGCGCCGTGATCTTCTGCTGGTCGGCGTTGGTGTATTCCACGCTGCCCACTTGCTCGATGCCATTGCCCGGTTTCTCATCGCCGCGCGGTAAAGTGAGCGTAGTATCCGCGATCGCACCACCGCGGCCCCAAACGCCAAAACGCGTGAGCCGCGTGGTAAGCACCGCGTCCCTGGTCGCATCCGCCTCCACCGCACACAGCACCCACGCGCGCCGATAAAACGCCTGCGGCACCGAGAAGTGCAGCGACTCTCGCATGCCGTCCAGCGACGTGCGCGAGGTATTCTCATTGGTCTCCAGTGAACGCAGACCCTGCATCAACTTCGCTTCGCCAACATCCGCATTACCCGCACCGTCCGCGACCACCATCGGCACCGCGTTGACCTGCTGCAGCCCTGGCTTCAATGACACGCTCGCCGTCTTCATTACTCCCGGGCGGGCAATACGTCTCACGTCCAGCGGCAGGAACATGTCCGGGTTGGCGCGCGTGAATGACCGCTCGCCACGCACCTCGCCGCCCGCTTCCAGCACTAAGCTCACCTCCACGAGCCGGCTTTGACTGGCGATTCGTCCGCAGTATCGCCCATCCAGCCACAACTCCGCTCCCGCAGCATCCGCCCGCACCTCCAGTGGCACCCAACACTGCGACGCCGCCGGCAGCGTATCCCACACCTTCGCCAAGTCCGCTTGCTGAGGCTCCGTGTAGCGGGAGATGCGCGGGCGACTGTGATACTGAAATCTCAAGCCCCCGCCCGTGAACTCGATTGATCCATCCGCCATCGGCATCAACTCAGAGGTCTTTTTGCCGTCTTTCTCCACCAAGCGCTTCTGCGAATCCGCCTTCACGGCCCCGAGGAGCGTCTGAGTCTTGCCATCCGCGAACTTGAACAGCACCGCGATTTTCCCCGACACCCCAACCCGAAACTCCATTTCTGCCGTGTCGGCTGCATTCAACGCGACGACGAAAGGATTGCCTGACTTCTCCATAGGCGCTACAGCATCACCAGCGTGCGTCGTGCGAATCGAAGCCGCTGACAGAATGAGGAAGCCTGCGAGCAGGCAGGCTGCCCGAGATTGGACCGTTGGCAGATGTTTCATCATTGGAATGCGCCAAATAGAAGGATGCGATGTGGGGCTGCGATTATTGCTGTACGGGCCTCTCCTCAAGGTGCTCGCGGGCGGCTGCGACGAGGTCGGCACCGATGGCACGCTAACCTTAGTTATTGCTGTTCTTGTAGTTCCAGATCGCCTCCACGGAAACAAATGGGTCAGGACTCTTTGAATCAAAAAGTCCTGACCCAATTTTTACGCTCCGCGGTTGAGGTGGTCGCAGAAACCGCGACTCAGCCCCGGAGCGTCAGCATCACAGCAACTCCTTGATGGGCGTGCAATCGTCGAGGAGCGGCAGGGGCCGGCCCGCGAAATCAATGAGTGTCGTGGTCGCATCGATGCCCAGGTGACGATAGAGAGTCGCCAGCACATTCGGCGGCGTGTACGGTGTGTCGATCGCCGCCGATGCCCAGGCATCTGTCTTGCCGATCACCTGCCCCATCGGCCAGCCGCCTCCCGCGAGCACGGCAAAACTCGAGTCATGCCAGTGATCGCGGCCGCCTCCGGAACGGTCCTTCGAGACCTTGGGGGTGCGGCCCATCTCGCCCCAGACCACCACCGCCACGTCCTTGTCGAGCCCCCGCTCATGCAGGTCGGTCACCAGCGCCGACAGACCCTGGTCGAGAGTCGGCAGCAGCGACTGGCGCAACCCCGAGAAGTTGCCGGTATGCGTATCCCAGTCTTCCTGCCCGGCCGCGCGAAAGTTCACCACCGGCACCCCCGCTTCGACCAGCCGGCGCGCCTGGAGCCAGCGCGCGGCCCGTTCGGAGTGGGGCCCGCGGATGCCGTACCGCTCGCGCACGCTCTCCGGTTCCTGGCTGATGTCCAAGGCTGTGCGGGTCTTCGAGGAGGCCAGCAATTCAAACGCCTGCGCATTAAACCGATCCATGGCGGCCAACTCGCGCCGGTGATCCAGGTCGCGACGCAGCGTGTCGAAGGAGTGCAGCAGCTCCTGGCGGACCCCGAGCCGCTCGTGCGTCATGCCGGCTGACAGCCCCATATCATCGAGTGCCGGGCCGGTGGGATTGAACGCGCGATGCCCGCCGCCCAGATAGAGGGGCCCGAACTCATCTCGGAAGACCGGGCCGTCCCGCATGGGCGGGCTGAGCGTCACGAAGGCCGGCACCTGCGAGGGGCCCCCCGCCTGTTTCTCTCGCAGGTAGCTGACGATGGCCCCCTGCGCGGGCCGTTGCAGGAGAGTATTATTTGCCGACCGCAAACCGGTAGTCAATTGCTCGCCGGAGTGATTGTCGCCGGTGAATTTCATATTTCGAACAATGGTGAGTTTGTCGGCGATCGCCGCCTGGCGGGGCATGTGCTCGCAGATTTCGATGCCCGGCACGTTGGTCGCGATCGGTTTGAAGTCGCCGCGGATTTCGAGCGGCGCGTCGGGCTTCATGTCGTACATGTCGATGTGGCTGGGGCCCCCGATCAGGAGCACCATGATGACCGCCTTGGCACGGGGCGCTTTGTCCTCGGCACGCAGGCGAAGCAGGTCGCCGAGCATCAAACCGCCCAAGCCCAGTCCGGCGCCACGCAGAAACTGCCGTCGGGAGAAATCATTGGGGAGCGACAGCGAGCGCATGGCACGTTCCTTAAACGGATGGACGGCAGCCCGCGGAGGACAGGTCCTGTCATCGGCAGGTCGGGGCGTGCTGGCACCGTCGCAGCATTATCACGGTCGGAAACCTCATGCGTCAAGAACAATCCGAGCCAGCGTCAGGCTTGAGTATCCGTAGATTTGTATACGTAGAACCGTGGGGCGAATTCCCGAGAAGTTTCTGGCTCCCTCCGCAGGGATCAATTCTGGCGTTATCATGTTGGGAGGGAAATAAGGGGGCAGGTGGACTCACCCAATGATCGCCAACTGATCGTCGAACTCTAAGACATTCATCGTCGATCGGGTAACTTCCCTGCGAATGCGACTCGCCGGCTGTGTGCTGTTGATCCCAGTTCGCTACCGCAAAACCTGAGAATAAGGCCCTGACCATGTGCCACTTCTGTTCGACAAGCTTATTGAAAACTCTTTACGTGGGATTGGTACTATACGCGACATTGTCGGGAGGGACGTTCCTTGTGGCAGAAGACAAAGCTCGCACGTTAGTGTACGTTTCAAAATCCCCCGAACAGCAGATTCAGGTCTTCCTGCTCGACGACCAGGCGAAGAAACTGAACGCCGCCCAGACGATCCCGGTGGACGGCGCCCCGGGGTCTTTGTGCGTCGACCCACAGAAGAAATACTTGTACGCGTCACTGCGAAGCACAAATAAAATCGGCAGTTTTCGTATCGATCCCGAGACTGGAAGTTTACAGTTGCTCAATGAGGTCTCCTTGTCCGATGGTTCCAACGCGGCATTTGTCGCGACCGATCGATCGGGAGCTTGGCTGCTTTCGGCGTCCTATTCAGGCGGAAAAGTTGTCGTCCATAAGCTGAACGCCGACGGATCGATTGTCAGCCCTGCCGTACAAACAATCGCCACCACCCAGACCGCTCATAGCATCGCGGTCAATCGCGAGAACACCGTCGTCTACGTACCGCACGTCGCTCCCAATGCGGTCTACCAATTTCGCTTCGACGATAAAACCGGCTCGCTGAAAGACATGGGACGAGCTCCCGGCGGAACAGAGAAAGCCGGTCCGCGACATCTCGCTTTTCATCCGACGAAGAATTTCGCCTTCACTTCAGATGAGAGCGGCAGCAGCGTGACCGCCTACCAGGTTGATCCGCAAACAGGACTGAAACCGTTGCAGACGCTGTCGACGCTTCCCGCCGGTTTCACGGGAGGCAACTCGACAGCCGAAGTGAAGGTACATCCCAATGGAAAATTTGTCTGGGTCTCGAACCGCGGACACGACAGCCTGGCAGGCTTCTCGATCGACGACGCGGGGAAATTGACGGCCATCGGACAAACTCCGACGGAAAAAACACCCCGGTCGTTCGACATCGCTCCCAGCGGTCAATTTGTATTTGGAGCGGGTGAAGGGTCGGGCAAACTCGCATTCTATAAGTGCCATCCCGAGACCGGAAAACTCACACGACTCGAAACCTATGAGATTGGAAAAAGCCTGACCTGGGTGATGGCGGTGAGCTTATCAGTCGCGCCCCGTCCGTGATCTGAGATGGAGCGCAGGAACTGGATTTCGAGCATCAGCCGCGACACGCCGCCTCAATGGCCGCAATGTCGATCTTTTTCATGGTCATCATCGCCGTGAAGGCGCGCTTGGCGACCGCAGGATCGGGATTGGCGACCGCATTCATCAGAACGACGGGACTGATCTGCCAGGACAAACCCCACTTGTCCTTGCACCACCCGCACTGGCTCTCTTCCCCGCCATTGCCGACGATGGCGTTCCAGTACCGATCCGTCTCGGCCTGATCCATCGTCACAACCTGAAACGAGAACGCTTCACTGTGCTTGAACATCGGGCCGCCGTTGAGGCCGATGCAGGGGATGCCCATCACGGTGAATTCAACAGTCAAGACGTCCCCTTGTTTGCCGTCTGGATAATCTCCCGGTGCGCGGTGCGACGCACCCACGGACGAATCGGGAAAGGTCTTGGCGTAAAACTGCGCCGCTTCCTCGGCACCGCCGTCGTACCAAAGGCAAATCGTATTCTTGGCTTGTTTCGCCATCTCGTTTCTCCTGTTGTGAGCAGTCCGATACCAGCGACATGGGTCCTGTCTACGCCCCTCGTCGGCCTTAACAATTACTGCACTTTATGTGCCGTACGCGGCGGCTGCATTATACATCGCGTCGCTTTGGACAGAGTGCAAATCAGAATCGACGGGAGCGAATTCATCTGATGCGAAGGAGGTATCCCACTTACTCATCTTCGAGAGCACGGTCGCGCACCTGCCCTGCGCGTTCGACGAACGAATGGACCGGTCTGCCAACGTCCACTGGGAATCCTGGGCGCGCAAATCCCGGTCGCAGTTTTGGGTGGCCGGCGCAACGCGGCTCCTGTCTCCCTCTGCAGAGTTCAAGTCTCGCGTTATCATCGTCACCAGCGGTGGGATCAATAACTTCGGGCCAATGACTTCCACTACGTGGATCGCTCCCATTCCAGCACGCAACCATTGATGTCGCTCCATTCGATCGCAAAGGAACAATCCAGCATGAGTCGCTCTCTCATCATTGTCGTGTTGAGTTTCGTGTCGGCGTTGCCGTTGATGGCTGCGGATGAAGTCCGTTTGCCGCGAAGTTCGCCGGAGGCGCAGGGAGTTTCATCAAAGGCGATTCGCGAGTTCATCGATACGGCGAATCAGAAGATCGACACGTTGCACAGCTTCATGCTGGTGCGACACGGGCACGTCGTCGCTGAAGGGTGGTGGAAGCCCGAAACGGCCGATAAGCCGCACGTCCTGCATTCGCTCAGTAAGAGTTTTTGCTCTACTGCAGTGGGACTCGCTGTCGCTGAGGGGAAGCTGAGTATCGACGATCCCGTACTCAAATTCTTTCCGGACGACGCTCCCGAGAAGCCGTCAGACAAACTGAAGCAAATGCGCGTCCGTGATCTGTTGACGATGTCCACAGGGCACGAGACCGAGCCGAAGTTCACTGCGGATGATTCCTGGGTGAAGACGTTTCTCGCGCATCCGGTACCGCATAAACCGGGGGCTCACTTCCAGTACAACTCGCCCGCGACCTTCATGCAGTCGGCCATCGTGCAGAAGGTCACTGGCCAAACGGTGCGGGAGTATTTGAAACCGCGCTTGTTTGAACCGCTGGGAATCGAGAACCCGACTTGGATGAGCAATCCACAAGGAATCTCAACGGGCGGCTGGGGGTTGATGCTACGCACCGAGGACATTGCCAAGTTCGGGCAGCTCTATTTGCAGAAGGGTAAGTGGAACGGCAAGCTGTTGGTACCCGCGGCATGGATCGAGCAAGCGACCGCTAAGCAAGTCTCGAACGGCAGCGATCCTGCTCGCGATTGGGATCAGGGGTACGGCTTTCAGTTTTGGCGTTGCCGTCACGGTGCCTACCGGGGCGACGGAGCGTTCGGACAATTTTGTATCGTCCTTCCAGAACAGGACGCCGTCATCGCCATCACTGCGGATACGAAAGACATGCAGGCCGAACTCAATGTCGTCTGGGACAAACTTCTGCCTGCGTTCCAGGCCGCCGCGCTGCCGGCAAATGCTGACGAAGAAAACCAACTCAAAGCGACTCTCGCCAAACTTGCTGTTCCGGTGACGCACGCGCCAAACACGCTCAAGTTGCCGGGGACGAAATAGTCCCGGACAAAATTCTATACATCAGTTTTTAGAAGAATGATCTCACGCAAAGGCGCCAAGGCGCAAAGTACGAAGAGATGAATTCTTTGCGCCTTGGCGCCTTTGCGTGAGATCTTGTCCTTTTAATTCTTAGATGAAACGTCAGAATCTGCGGTCGTTTTCTGCGGATCTTGATCAGGCTTGAATCTAGGTTGGGTGTTTCCACGCAATGGCGACCTTAACAATCGGAATTCTTATGATGCATCCTCGTCCCCGTTTCAAAACCCCAGGAAATACCATGAAGTCTGCTCTCGTGGGAGTCATAGTATTGTTGTCGTCGGTCTCCGCATTTGCTGAGTTGCCGAAGGATATTCCGACTGCGATTCCGTTGTGGGGCCAGGGTGCTCCGGGTTCGGAGGCTCGCGCGAAGGAGCAGGAAAACTTTGTCGGGGACAATTGCGGCAATGTTCATAATCCGACGCTGACCCCGTATATCCCGGACCCTGCGAAGGCGACAGGCACTGCTGTCATCATTTGCCCCGGTGGAGGGCATTCTAAACTCTGCCTGGGGCATGAGGGCTATGCCCTGGCGGAATGGTTTCGAGATCGGGGCATCGCGGCATTCGTGTTGAAGTACCGGCTCGCTCGTGAGAAGGGGAGCACCTACACGATTCAGGAGCATGCGATGGCCGACACGCGACGGGCTTTACGGTTAGTTCGCAGCCGCGCTGCCGAGTGGCACATCAAGAGCGATCGGGTGGGGATCCTCGGCTTCTCAGCGGGAGGGGAACTCGCTGCTTATGCGGCGATGAAGCACGATCCAGGCCAGAAGGATTCGGCGGATGCCATCGAGCAGCAGAGCTGCCGGCCCGATTTCCAGGCACTCATCTATCCGGGGAGTTCGGGCAGCTTCACGGCCGAAGCGGGGATGCCTCCGGTGTTCATTGCTGCGGGATACGGGGACCGGCCTGATATCTCCGAAGGGATGGCAACCCTGTACCTCAAGTACAAGGCGGCTAAGGTTCCCGCAGAACTGCTGCTGTTTTCCAATGCGGGCCACGGCTTTGGATATCGCCACAATGCCAAGCCCAGCGCCGCCGCTCGCTGGCCAGAGCGATTCACGGAATGGTTGTCCGACAGCGGCCTGCTGGAGCCGTTAGAAACCAAGCCAGCCAGCACGTCTGGAAAACCGCAATGAAAGCCGCGGCGCGGGCTTTTAACGATCGTTCAGATCCTTGACACGCTCTTCCGGCGGCAACTTGACTTGCGGCCATTCGCCTAAGCACAGGCGGACCACTCGCCCGGGGCGGAAGCCTTCCAGCAGTTCGTTGACCTGCGGGCGGAGCTGAATGCCACTGCTGCCGAGCGGCGGATTCTCCCCGTCTTTGCGTTCGAGAATGTGGCCGTATTTATGTCGTATTCCTACCGCCAGGTGCGGAGCGTCGCTTCCGCGGCGGCAATGCTGGTGCCCATCGCATAAGACAACCCGTAAGCCGTCAATTCACCGAATATTACGCCGATCGCCGAAACCCCCATGACACCGCATGGCTGGACGCTGCGAAGAGGTCGTTGACCGTCGGTAGTTTCACACGAAGTTCCTCAGGCCCGATACGCTGAATGCATAGAAAACATTGTATTTCTTCGCTCGTCCGTATCCCCGCTGGCCAGTGACAGTCTGTATGCGCGAGTTTTTCCAAGCCGAGCGTCATCCAAACTTCACGTCATCTTCGTATTGTCTTTTTAATTCATTCACACAATCGCGGTAACCTGACCCCGTCGATGAGACACAGCGCATCTTTTGCGAACGTGTTCCACTGTCATTTGGCACGGCCCCCGTCAAACAAGCATTCGAAGTCGTCGATGTGAACCGGTTGAGAGGCCGCGACACGGGTGATGACACAACAGGCGGGGCCCCAATTGGTCGCTGCTCGACCGGACACGCGTCAAAACGCCTTCAAAACGCCCAGTACCGTGGCAAACGGCAGGTTGCCCGCATTCCTACCGGTGGCTTGAACCGTACGCGCCACTTACGCGACGCACGCTCAAATTGTCGAGCGTATTGCGTCTGATTCTATTTATTGAAAAGGAGTTTGTCATGAAACTGCGGCGCGGATTCACACTCATTGAGTTACTGGTTGTCATTGCGATCATCGCCGTCCTGATTTCGCTGTTGCTGCCAGCCGTGCAGCAGGCGCGTGAGGCCGCGCGGCGCTCACAGTGCAAAAATAATTTGAAGCAGATTGGACTGGCGCTGCACAACTACAACGACATACACAATGCCATCCCTCCCGGCAGCATTGTGTTGCTGAATGCGGCTCACACGAGCGCTGGTGGTCACGGCTGGACGTGGGGTGCCAGCATCCTGCCGCAGCTTGATCAGTCTGCTCTCTACAACAGCATCCAGGGGACGCAGGGAATGGGCAACGAAAGCGGTGATCAGGATACAGGCTTGACACAAGTCGTCAAACCGCTGACCCTGTCGGTCTTCTGGTGTCCTTCGCAACCGGATGTCCGCAAGGGTACACAGAAAAACGGTTATCAGACGTGCAACTATAACGGGAACATGGGGACCCATATCGGCGATGGTTCCGACGACTGCCTCAGCGGGTCTGTCGTCACCATCGACGACATCATTACCAAGCCTTGGGGTTGCATGAATGGCGATGGAGTGATTTTCGTCGGCAGTGGCGTGCGATTCCGTGACGTGACGGACGGCCTGTCCAACACCATCTTTGTCAGCGAAGTCCCTGACAGCGGCGGCGACGCCCTCGGCATCTTCGACGCGGGTTGCGACCGCCGGGTCATCTTCTCCGGCGGTGCTGATGGAAATCCCCCCACCGAAATGTCGGAATATCTCATCGCTGCGGAAAGCAATGACCCGATTAATGGCGGCGCCGAGGAAGCAGCCGGCAGTTTTCATGTGGGCGGAGCCCATTTCGTCTTCGGCGATGGTTCGGTCAGGTTCTTGTCCGAGAACATGAACATGCCGACTTACCAGGCCGTGAGCACTCGCGCGAGTGGCGAAACTGTCGGCGAACTCTAAATAACTACGCAGAATAAGATGTGTAGCCGCAATTCGCCAGAATGCGGGCAATCCGTAGACCGGCCCGCATTCTGGCGAATTGCGGCTACGTAAATAATTCTGCACACAACCCGCAGATGAAGCGTTGACAATGCACCGGAATTCCCTCTGTCGGAATCCAGTGCGCTCAGGTGGCACGGTTGTGTCTTGGCAACCGTGGCCTTCCTCTCTGATTGAAGACGGCTGCGAATTGGCGCTGCCGCCTTTGTTACTCAATATGCAAAGTGAGTTGTGATTTTGAAGACGATCCATAGCGGGCTGCTGGCGGTCATTCTCTCCATGCTGGCACTCAATCTGTGCGGGTGCAGCGGTAGCGATCGGCCGGAACTGGGCCTGGTGGTTGGAACCGTCACGCTGGATGACAAACCCGTGAGCGGCATTGTGGTGGTCTTTCAACCTGACGAAGGCCGTCCGGCGCGCGGCAAGACCGATCAAGAAGGCCACTACGAATTGACGTACATCGCCAAAACGCCGGGATGCAAAGTGGGACATAACCGCGTGCAGATCGCACCCAACGAGGAAGGCGGAGACGAGTCCACCGAGGTCGCCGACACGGAGAGTGCGGCCCCTCCCCCCAAGCGGTCGAAACCGGGGAAAGTCGCAATCCCGGCCCACTACAACACGAAGTCGGAACTCGAAGCCGATGTGCAGCCAGGTGAGAACGTGTTTGATTTCCACCTCGAAAGCAAAGTCAAAGTCCAAACACCGCGTGAGGAGTAACCGCCGAGCACACGGGACGGTGGTATTGGACGGGCAGATGTACTTGAGCTTGGGCAGATCACCCAGCAATCCCAGGCAGGCGTCGGTGACCTTGGTTCCCAGGAGATAGAGATCGTCAATGGTCGATAATCCCACGAGGTGCTGAATGCCTGCATCTGTGACGAGCGTGTTGTTCAATCGCAACAACCGGAGCTGACCGCTTTTCCTTCTGATGCAGGAATTGCTTGGTAGGTTGCAACGGGTGGCAGCCGAAGCGAGATCACTTGCGCCATGAGACAAAAACAACAGACGCGTGTTTGCCGCTGATACGGCATTTGGACCTCCCAGCCAGTGATGAAAACGCCAGAGTGGCTGGCGCCTCGTTTCAACTTGGGAACGATTGGCGATCTCTTTACTGTGACGTTACAGGCTGCCAATGACGCGCCGGCCGGCGGCTCGGGCCTGAATTTGCTCGCGTCGTCAGGATGACGTCGAACTCGCTCCGACGTATGTCATGCGGGACATCGACGGAAAATATACCGACCAATTCGATGAGGTGTTCGAATCGAGCGATGCTGAGATCAAACGGAATACGCCGGCATCACCAAATCTACGTGCTCACATCGAACGTTTCATTCAGACATTCAGACATTGTAAATCGATTGTCTCGACAGATTCGTTGTCGTGTCACAGGGACATCTAAACTTAATCAATCGCGAATTTCAGGGTTGGTATAATCACGAGCATCCGCATTCGGCTCGGGATTTCCTGCCGCCGGGATGTAAGTCGCCACCCTCGCCTCGGAATACGATCAAATTAACCGACGTTGTGTGTGAGACTCGACTCGGTGGCGTGCTGAAGTCGTACTCCTGCCGGGCCGCTTAGGACTACCGAGCCGCACCAGTACCTCAACATAACGACCACTGCGTTCGCCGTACGCGCGTAGACTGCAATCAAACCTCGATGCCATGAATCACCCAAACATCCGAGCCCTTGATGGTGGCCACAATGGTGGTCTCGCATGTCACTTCAAGGCGTCCACGTCCAAAGAGTACCTTGGATTTAAATTCGCAGAACTGTGCCAGAGTTTTTGTACGGGGCGGGAAACAACGTGTTCTCTGGCAAAAAACAATCGTGGGTTATGTCACTTCAGCCTAAACTTACACATCGTGCGATGTGCCGAAGCGTGCTTTGCCGCATCGTTCGTAACCCCGATGTCCCGCGCGTATCAGCACGTGTAGTTTAAAAACAGTCTCCTGACTGTTGTCTGACCTGAATTGACCGACCTTTTTCACAGTGCGGCGTGAGGTGTCTCCGCTTGCATCAACACAGCAGCGACCTCACGTTGAGCCAACTACCAGTCTGCCTGCGCGGAAGACCGGACCAGCCTTGGGGACCTCGACCTACTTGGTGAGCTTCTCAAGATCGGTCTTGATCGCCTTGCCCCAGATCTCGTAGCCTTTGCTGCTCAAGTGCAGGTAGTCCGGCATGATTTCGCCTGACAGACCTCCGTTCTGGTCCAGAAACTCGGGGCCGATGTCCTTGTAGAATACGGTCTTGCCGTCGTCCAGCTTGCCGATAATGGCATTGATCTCGGCAACCTTCTTGTTCAGTTGTGCTGCCGGAATCGTTCCCCGCTGTTGTTCCAAATTCCGGACCGCAGCGTTCAGGAGTTTGAGATCCGGCTTGTCCTTCTTCAGTTCCTCATTGATCGGCTTGATCCCAGCGGCGATCTGTTCCAGGCTCCGCTCGGCATCGCCTGAACTGCCGCGAGGGAAGACGCCCAGTACCAGAACCTTTATGCCCGGCTTCTGACGCTTCAGTTCCTCGACGATTTCCGCGATGCCGCCGGCGATCTGCGGGGCGGTATGACCACCAATGTTGTTGGTGCCGATCATAATGACCGCCGCCTTGGGCTTGAGACTGTCCAGTTCATGACCTTCGGTAATGCGCCAGAGAACGTGACCTGTCTGGTCGCCGCTGATGCCAAGGTTCACCGGTTTGAAGCCACCGAAGTACTCCTGCCAGGCTTTTTGACCTTCCCAACCGTGCGTGATGGAATCGCCCAGAAAGACGATATCGCCCACGCCCTGGCTTTGCTCAATGCGTTTGAGGAAGTCCTTGTGCCGCGGGATGTCGCGGTCGAGTTTCCTGGCCGCTGGGTTCTCCGCAGTTTTTTCTTGAGCGGTCAGGCTGGGAATGAACAGACATGCTGCCATCAGGCAACCGGCGAGGGTCAGACGGGACATGGTGTGCGCTCTCGTGTAATTGGGGCTCTTTAGGGACGCTTCACGACATCCTATCGAATCGCGGGCGCGCCTAATAGGAACTGATGAGGGTTGAAGCGGGTTCTTTTGGGGAACGCTACCCGGGCGAGAGTTACTCAGATTATGAATCTGCCTAGTTTGGTCCCGGATATCCAAAATAAGATATTGTGCTGGCCCGCAGTCACGAGCGGTAAAGATCCGATCTCAGAGCGTGGGTTGCGGACGGTCGTCGCAGAGATGGGATGGGCGAGACAGCGAATGTTGTGGAACAACCTCGATATCGTGAAATAACCAGTTTCCGGAGTCGTCTAATGAGTCCGACGTCAACGACTGCCGGTCAGTATTTGGGAAAGATGGCCGGGGACGGGAAGCGGACTTCAGTGGAGTTCCCGTCACTCAAATATTCCTCACGCGGCACGGTGAGTTCGGGCCAGCTTGCCGGGCGCACGCGGACGACTCGGCCGGGCCGGATGCCTTCGATGATCAGGTCGGTCTCGAAGCGGACTTGAATGCCACTGCTTCCGAGAGGAATCTCACCTGTCGCGCGTGTGACGTCGAGGATGGAGCCTCGGGATGCCATGTGCGCAGGCCCGTAATCGCCGCCCGCATGCTTGAGAGTATTCTCGGAGGCGTTCATCACTGCCTGGTTGCCTTTTTTGAAGTCGGCGTACAGAGAATCGTCCATTCCACCGAACAGCGTCACGGTGACGGTCGCACGGCCGAACTTGCCGTACTCGACGGCATCGACAATCGCAGGCATCCAGCGGCTGCGAATGAGCGCCTTGTGCGTCTCCGTTTGATTCTGCGCGGCACGCTGCAGGGCGGTGTCATCCAGCCAGATGTCTGAGATGTGGTAGCGCAGGAACACCCCGCCCGGAGTGGGCTGCCAGTTGAGTCCGAGCTGAACGGCCTGGCCTGCCAGAGATTTCTTGCCTTCCGCGGGCCAGGCGCCCTCGGCAATCAAATCGGCGAGAGCCAGACATTCGCGGCCGCGCCAGATGCGAGTGGCGGCATTGAAGGTCAGCTTTTCCTCCGCAGCTTTGTTGTCTCCGCCACCTTCTTTCGGTTCCCGGCTGGCGACGATCACCCCTTGGTTCTGCTGCAGGTCGATCTCCTTCAACTTCCAGACTTTGCCTTCGCGCAGGCAGAAGCTGGACTCGTCTTCGAGGAGCAGCACGTGGTTCTCGGCAGGCCGCTCGGGTGGTCCACTCTGAGAAACCGGCACGGCGGAAGTCTTGGGATCTGGCGGCAGATAAGCGCGCACGTGCAAGACGCCGCCGAGCGGCATGTCTCGCAGATCGGCCGGCGCGCCGTGACGGCGGACGATGCCGTAAGGCAACATGGCAAAAGGATGCGGCGGATTGCGGAAGAACTCACCCGTGGATTCCACACGGAGGCTGCCACGACGATTCGCATGGTCAACGAACGCCAGCACGCCACGATAAGACCGCGCTTTATCCAAAGCCGGAAACTTATTAGTTCCTTGTTCTTGGTTCTTATTACTTGGTTCCTCGCCGGTCGCGGTCGCGGTTAAGACGAAAAAGCCAAGTAGCACAAACATCAACCGACTAAGTCCCAGCGACGAAGAACCAAGAACGAGTAACTGTTTCATAACTCACAACCAGCCAAAACGAAGAACCAAGAACGAACAGCTAAGAACCAAAAACTATTTCACAACTCAACCGCCTTATTACTATCCCCAAACTTATCCGTTTCTACCCCCATGCGCTGAGCCATCAACAGGAGCAGATTGCTCAGGTGGGCATCCGGGTTCGCCGGTCGGCTGCAGAGCGAGTAATGCTCACCGGGTTTGTCTAGCTGATAGCCCTTGAAGTGCCCCTGGTTAAAGTCGAGATGGCTGCCGTGCTTCAAACCCAGGTCGGATCCACCAGCGAGCACGAGGGGCAGGTTGGCGTTGCCGTGGCTGTGACCGTAAGACATGCCGCTGCCGAAGAGGGACATCGTGGAACCCAGGAGCGGTTGGCCGTTGAGATCTTTCGTTTCCGCCAGGCGGGTGAGGAAGTAGCTGTACTGCTCGATGGCGAAGGTATCGTAGTTAGTCAGCTTCTCGATGTAGCCGGCATCGCCGCCGTGATGGCTGAGCTGATGGCGGGACTCAGTGATGCCGATCTCGGGAATGGCGATGGCGTCTCCCTCACCACCCAGACTGAAGGTGGCCACGCGTGTCAAATCGGTCTGGAACGCGAGCACGATCAGATCATAGACGGTGCGGAAATAGTCACCTGCCATGGTGTGAGCGATATCGCGGTTGGTGCGTTGGCGATCCGTGGCCGAGACGGTCGGCAGCGGCGTATCGAGCCAGGCGTCGGCCCGCCGCGTGCGAATCTCTGCCTCACGGACTGACGTCAGATACTGTTCCATGCGGCCTTTGTCCGCCGCGCCCATCTTTTGTTCGATCTTGCGCACTTCCGCGAGGTTGGCGTCGAGAACACTCCCTTTGCGGCGCAAGACCCTGCGCTGTGCGCCCTTGCCACCTTTGGGCTCTTCAAACAGCGAGGCAAAGATCTCGCTGCAACGACGCATCGCGGGAAGCCGGACGCCATCTGCTGTCCAAGCCAGAGAATCCTGCGTGATCGCAATTTCCAGCGACGAGTACCGCGTGTGCATCGCGGTGATTTCAGCCATCTTCTGGTCGACGGAGATGGTATTACGATCCGAAGGACCGAGATTGCCGCCGGTCAGCCAGACCGAAATGCAGTTGTGATGGTGACTGAGCGCTCCCGGATGATGCAGCCCGCTGATCGGCGTGATCACGTCGCGGTGCTTTTCCAGCGGCTTGAGCGACCGAGAAAACTGATAATCCTTGCCGGGTGTGGTGATCTGGTAATTGAGCGAGTGGACGCCATTCGCAAGATAGATAAACGCACTGCGCCGCGGAGTTGCCAACTTCTCCTCGGCAGCCCCGAGCGGCGCCATACACTCCAGGAACGGCAGCGCGATACATGTCCCCATCGCCCGGAGGGCATGTCGACGGTCGAGTAGCCAAGACTGCGAGAGATAGTTCATGGTTGTTGGTTTCTAGTTCTTAGTTCTTAGTGACGAGCGGTTATTGGCGTTGGGGAGTGTTCAAAATCCGCGGACTTTGGAGTGAGTCATCGCTTTCGGATCAAGTTTGACAAGGCCACGGCTCGGACGATGTCCTTAACGCGGTATTGATTCTTCTTCGCTTCGGCCGCAATCGCCTTCAGGTCGTCCTGATCGTCAACAGTGAGGACCCGGCGGAGAGCGTAAGTGCAGAGGTGCTCGATGAAGGCTTGTGCGATCTGGTCGTGGTCTTCCAAAAGTAGTCGTTTGAATTGGACCGAATCCTGGAACGACCGCCCGTCGGGCATGACGCCCGAGGCATCGATCAACGGATCCTCACCGGTCCCCTTCGCGACCTTCTCGCGCGTCCGCCATTGTCCAATCGCATCATAGTTGTCCCAGGCGATTCCGTAATGGTCGATTTTGGCATGGCAGGCGGCGCAGCTGGCATGGTTGCGGTGGGCTTCGATCTTTTGGCGAATGGTGGCCTTCGGGCTATTCGGTGGGTTGGGTTCAATCGGGTCGACATTCGCCGGTGGCGGTGGCGGCGTCTTGCCGAAGATCGCTTCGCTGACCCACACGCCGCGGTGTACGGGGCGATGACGAGTGCCGTCCGAAGTCAGTCCCAGCACCGCACCCATAGTCAACAGACCTCCGCGATGATCCTCAGGCTTGAGCGAGACACGTTGGAAGCCGCCCGACTTCGGCTCCGGCAGACCATAGAAATCGCACAGCCGGGCATTGGCCATCGTCCAATCAGAATCGACAAAACTGTCGACGGGCAGATTCTTCGAGTACAGCTCACGGAAAAACTCCACCGGCTCGGCACGCAGACTCGTTTCGAGCCACGCATCGTAGTTCGGATACAGCGTCTTGTCGGGCGGAAACATTCCCAAGCGGTGCAGTTGTAGCCACTGCCTTGAAAAATCGTCGATAAAGTGGCCGGCTTTGCTATCGGTCAGGAGTCGGTCGACCTCTTTCTGCAGGCCATCGCCGTTAAGCGTGCCCGCTTTAGCAGCGGCGGAGAGGCCATCGTCGGGCATGGAACTCCACAGGAAATAGGAGAGTCGCGTAGCGAGTTCCGAGTCATTGAGACGTTCGCGAGCTATCGGGTCCCCTTCGACGATATAAATGAAATGCCGGGAGGTCAGCACGCCCACCATCGCCACCCGATAGGCATCGACAAGCTTCTCTCCCGCCTCGCGTTCTGAGCGGTAAGCATTCAGATAGTCGGTGAGTTCTTCCTGCTTGACTGGTCGCCGCCAAGCCCGTTCTGCAAAACGTTGCAGATGCTCCGCGACGACTTCGGGCGTCGCGTCAGCGGGAGGCACCAGCCCATTTCGCCGAGACTTCTCGGCCTCCGTTTCCAGCGGTCCTTCCCACTCGATCCAATCGACCAGCACCGTTGAAAACAGGCCGTTCCCTTTATCATCAAACATCTGCGGAGCGTTGGGGTTCAGCAGCAGCGTCTCGCTGCTGTGCGTAAAGATGTAGCTGGGACTGGCCAGCGAGTTACGAAAGGCAGCGCCAGCTCGTCGATCAACCACGTCAGACGCCACGACGGCAAAATGCAGGTTAGTGGGCATCTCGAGGAAAACTTCGAACTCCTGGACTGTCGGCTTGTCTTCGGGTGCAGTGATGTCGAATTCGATGAGGCCAGAGACAGTCTCTTCACCTGTTTCTTTGCCGATACTCAAGTGCGCCGGCTGGCCACCGAGCGGACGAATCCCACTGACCTGGATGCGGAACTTGTAGAGCCCGCTGAATTCCGGCCCGACCTTCCCGAGCCAATTCGGCGAGAGTGCGGTCTCGACGCGACCGGGGAAGAGGAGATACCGCAGGGGGCGTTTGATACCGAACCGATCCAGCGTTTCCTGCTGGGTCTTGCCGCCATGGTAACGGAGGTCGACAGCGGTTTGGCGGACCTTGCGAGCCGCCTCGGAAGTGGCGGGAAAGGCGCGGTCGAGCACGATCTCCGCGGCGCGGTAATAGCGATCGACATGCGATGGCGACAGCGATAGCTCCGACCCGATACGCTCAAATCCATGCCACAAGGTGTCTTCGTTCAACTCGCCCGGCTTGGCAGGATCATAGCGCACACCGAGCAAGTCGTAGACCGTGTTCTGGTACTCTTTCCGGCTGAGCCGATAATGGGCCACGGCCGCACGAGCCGCCATCCGCGCCGCTCGCCCCTCCTTAAGCCGCGCGTCGAGACTCGTCACAAACGTCGCGATCTCAGCCTGGGTCGGCTTGGGTTCGCCCTTCGGCGGCATCTGGCCAGAATTGATCCGATCGAGGACCTCACCCCAATGATGCGCATCCGCGCCCGCCTTGAAATCGCGAGAAAACTTGTCGATCCGCACATCCCCCTCGACCATTTTGGGGCCATGACAACGGACGCAATGCTTTTCGAGGAAACTTTCGAAGGAATCTGCGCCAAGTCCGGTGGCGGCAGAACTTAGGCAGACGGCGATGGTCAATGAGGCAAGTCGCAGGGGAGCGAAGTAGGGAGAGTCAGGTTTCATTGGTGGTTTCGTTTTGAGCAGCTTTTTCAATTCTTCCAGTCATTGGAATTTACATCTTCGGATGTGAGGGTGGCTTCACGCAAGACATACATGCAATCCCACGAGGCTTTCCTCAGTCCACCCCAATTGACTGGGTAATTCAATCATACAGCCTAACGTCACCGGCGGGGACCTCAATCTGGATGTGAATCAGCCCGTGGACAGCCGCATACAGGCGATTCCAAACGTGTTGCGGATCAGCATCACCCAGCGCAGGTGCATCCGCCGCACGTAGCGATCCCGCCAATTCGCCCGCATGATAATACGCAGGATCCAGTTCCTCGAAGTCCGCGGCCCAGATGGATGGCAACATCAGGACGGAGAAGATTCCGCAGCAACCAGCAATCAATGTGATCCGCATCGCCCGCTTTCTTTGTCTCAGAGTGGTCCATGGACGCTGGGAGCAGCAGTGTTCGAGAGAGTACTCGTTTGAGAGCAATTCGTGTTGTGTTTATGATAATCCCGGTGTGAAAGTCAACGTTCAGACAAACGTCGCGGTCGATTTACGGGGCCCGGAGATGAGGACGCGTCGCAGGAAGTGATCCGTCGCGAATGGGCTTCAAGGCATCTGAAAAGCTGGGATTTCATGAACAAGATCGTTGTGTATGTCGCTGGTTCGTTTCTGTTGTTGACTTCGTTCGCTCAGGCGGATAACTGGCCACACTGGCGCGGTGAATCCGGAAATGGGGTCTCCACCACAGCCAAGCCTCCCATCCAGTGGAGCGCCACGAAGAACGTGAAATGGAAAGTGGCCGTTCCCGGGTTAGGTTCCAGCTCGCCGGTCATCTGGGGAGATCGCGTCTTCGTGACTTCAGCGGTGGGGACCGAAAACAGCAAGGAGTTGCAGTTCAAACTCTTTTGCTTCGATCGTAAGACTGGTGAGGCTAAATGGGAGAAGACGGCGGTCGTCGCGACACCTCACCAGGGAACGCACAACACCAATGGATTCGCGTCAGCGTCTCCCTGTACCGACGGCGAGCATGTTTACGCACCCTTCGGTTCTCGAGGTCTGTACTCCTACTCGATGGACGGCGAGCTGAAATGGAAGCGAGACGACTTTCCTCCCATGAAAACCAGGAACAGCTTCGGCGAAGGGAGTTCACCGACATTAGAAGGGAACAAGATCCTCCTCCCGTGGGATCATGAAGGGCAATCGTTTCTGTATGCTTTGGACAAATTGACCGGTAAGGATATTTGGAAGACGCCGCGCGATTCGGCAACGTGCTGGGCAACCCCACTTGTTGTCGAGCATGCCGGCCACAAGCAAGTCGTGATGAACGGACAAAAGATTGCTCGCGCCTACGATCTGGAAACAGGCAAGGAACTCTGGCATTGCAACGGCCAGACCGAACGCCCAGCCGCTTCCCCTGTCGCGGCGGACGGCTTGGTTTTCGTCGGCAGCGGTTTTCGGGGTGCCTACCTGGGAGCCCTGCGGCTGGACGGTCGCGGAGACATCAAGGGAACGAAACATGTGGCCTGGGAGATTGACAAAGACACGCCTGACGTCGGATCGCTCCTGCTGTCTTCGGGAAGAATCTACTACTTCAAGGATAAGGTCGGTATCCTGACATGTGTCGACGCTGCCACAGGCAAACTCCATTTCGGCCCTGTCAGAACAGGACTCAATGCGATCTACGCCTCGCCCATCGCGGCGGGCGGATTTGTCTATCTGACTGACCGCAGCGGTACCACGGTCGTCATCAAAGATTCCGCTACGTTCGAAATTGCAGCCACGAATTCCGTCGACGAAACAGTCGATGCGACACCCGCTCCCGTTGATCGCGAACTCTTCATTCGCGGCCAGAAGCATCTGTTTTGTATTGGAGAATAGACTGTCTAAATCAAGGCGCGGGCGATAGCACCGACGAGAGACAGTGGCCGCCGCTCGGGGTTGCCGCTGTTGTAGCCGCGTTTCGCCAGAACGCGGGGAAGTGACCGGCGAGGCCCGCACTCTGGCGAGATGCGGCTACGACGAGTTGAGCACGTCAGGCACAGCCGGACCTAGCTCGCTAAGGCCGTGCCATCATTACGGCGAAGGTCTGTGAGCTCAGGAAAAGTCGATAGGGGTTGCCGGGTAACTCGGCGAAGTCCCAGCGCCGGTAACTACGACCTCCAAGTAAATGTGAGCGACGGGCATTCCAAGTCGCCAAATCCTGATCGAACAGTAAAGTTTCAGAGAGATTGGACTTCAATCTTCAGACAAGGTCTGCCTCGCACACAACTCTGTGCGTGACGACTAGCGCGTCGAGTTCCTGGCTTGACAACTTCGCATGATCCACGACATGATGCACCGCACGTGACCGGCTGTTTGCCTGACCGCATTCAGGGCCGGAATCAGTGTCGTGCTGCTGACCGGATTCCTGGAGGCATTCACGCGATCGATTACTGCTTCGCGTCAGGCCTCGGTTCCGATTGGATCGTGGGTTTCCACCTTCTTCTTGAATACCGCGATCGCTCCCAGCGTTTCCAATATTGCGATGAAAGAGCACTCTGCTGTCGCGTGGAGTGTCAAACTTCGCCGTTTCCGCACAAACTTACTGGAGATCGTTCAATGTCGTCCTTGTCCGAAGGCATGCCGTATTCCCCGGTTTCTCGTAAGCGTAATCCACTCTCTTTTTGTCGAGTTCTCGTCACCATTTTCGGCCTGGCATTTTTCGTTTCGGGGGCTAGGGCGGACGAACCGAACCCGACGCCACAACGAAAGCCGAATGTCCTGTTCATCGCTGTCGATGATCTGAACCACTGGGTCGGCTACCTGGGACGCAATAAGCAGACCAAGACTCCGAACATCGATCGTCTGGCACAACGTGGAGTCCGCTTCACTCATAGTTATTGCGCCGCACCAGTGTGCAATCCGTCGCGAACTGCGTTGATGTCCGGGCTGCGTCCCTTCAGCAGCGGAGTCTATGACAATGGTGACGACTGGCGGCCGTCCATCGCGCCGGAACTGACCTTGCCGAACACCTTTCGTCGTGCCGGGTATTTTGCTGGTGGAGCAGGCAAAATCTATCACGGCGGTTTCGATCGGCACTCGGATTGGGACGACTATCTGAAGAATGTGAAAGGCGACCCGAAACCGACTGGCGATCTCGGCGTCGGTGGCATTCGGTTTGCGAAGCTAGACTGCCGCGATGAAGATTTGCGTGAATGGCACATCGTGAACTACGGCATCGAGCAACTCCGCAAATCTCACGAGAAGCCATTCTTCTTGACCATCGGGCTGCACAAGCCCCACATGCCGTGGAATGTGCCTCAAAAACATTTCGATCTGCATCCGCTCGATCAGATTGAATTGCCTCCCACGGCACCCGACGATCTGGCCGACATTCCCCCAGCCGGCAAGAAAATGGCGAATCCCGACGGCGATCATCGCAAGATGCTCGAATCGGGTCGCTGGAAGGAAGCCGTGCAAGCTTATCTCGCGTCGATCTCCTACGCGGATGCCATGATCGGACGATTGATTGATGCCTTGGACGCCAGCCCTCATCGTGACAACACCATCATCGTGTTCTGGGGCGATCACGGCTGGCATCTGGGCGAGAAACAACACTGGCGAAAGTTTGCTCTGTGGGAAGAGGCGACCCGGGCGCCGCTGATCTGGGTGGCTCCGGGCATCACGAAGCCGAACCAAGTGTGCGATCGTACCGTCGACTTCATGTCGATCTATCCGACGTTGACGGACCTGGCCGGAATTCCGACACCGTCCCATGTTCGAGGCAAGAGTATTAAGCCGCTGCTGGAGAATCCTCAAGCACCCTGGGACGATCCAGCGATCACGACTCATGAATATAAAAACCATGCGGTGAGAACTGCGGGCTGGCGTTACATCCGCTATGCCAATGGTGATGAAGAATTGTACGACGAAGTTCAGGATCCGTTCGAGTGGAAAAATCTGGCTGGCGATCCCGCGCATGCCGCGAAGAAGGCGGAACTCGCCAAACTGCTGCCTGCCGCTGATGCCGACGATATTTCCTCGGGAAAGGTGCGGCCAAGGGCAGGGGCCAGGGGCAAGAAGAAGGCTGAGTCGAACGAAGATGATTGAGTCTCGCCCTCCCCTCTATTATGTGAACGCCGTCTCGCTTTCAATTTGGAGACTTAAAACAATGTTGTCGAAAAGTTCTGCCTGGTGCGCCGCATTTGTCATCGTTTGCTGCGGAACGTCGGCACTCCTGGCTGCGGATAAACGGCCCAATGTCGTGTTCATTCTGGCCGATGACCTCGGCTACACCGATGTCGCCTGCTACGGCAGCAAGTATTACGAAACGCCGCAAATTGATCGTCTGGCTGCTAACGGTGTTCGCTTTACGAGCGGCTATACGTGCGGCCCCAATTGCCAGCCGACGCGCGCCGCCATCATGAGTGGTCAATATAATCCGCGCACCGGAGTTTATACCGTCGGTGGCATCGACCGCTTCGATTGGCAGAGCAGACCGCTACGTCCGGTCGAGAACGTTCAAAAGCTGCCACGCGATAAGCTCACGCTCCCCCAATCACTCAAGCGGGCTGGCTATGCGACGGGGATGTTTGGGAAGTGGCATCTCGGGAACGATGCGGCACATCATCCGTCGAAGCGCGGCTTCGATGAGGCCATCGTGTCGGCGGGCGAGCACTTCAACTTCAAGACCGATCCGCCGACAGAATATCCCGCCGGCACGTATCTGGCGGACTTTCTGACAGACAAGGCGGTCGACTTTATTCGCCGGCACAAGGATGAGCCGTTCTTTCTCTATCTACCGCACTTTGGAGTTCATGCCCCGCATCAGGCCAAGCCAGAACTGATCAGCAAGTTTAAAGACAAAGCCGCCGTCGGCGGACATAAAGATCCGGCATATGCTGCCATGATCGCCAGCGTCGACGAAAGCGTAGGCCGGGTCGTAGCGCTGCTGGATGAGCTGAAGCTCGCCGACAACACCCTGGTCATCTTCAGCAGCGACAACGGCGGCGTAGGCGGCTACGAGCGAGAAGGAATCCGCGGCGGATCGATCACGGACAACGCTCCACTGCACGGCGGGAAAGGCATGCTGTACGAAGGCGGAATTCGCGTCCCCTATATCTTCCGCTGGCCTGGCAAGATCGCCCCTGGAGCAGTGAATGATACGCCCATTAACTCCGTGGACCTCTACCCGACTCTGCTGGAAATCACGGGAGCTGACAAGCCCGCTGACTATCCTTTGGACGGTGTCAGCTATGCGGCACTGCTCACTTCAAACGGAAAGAGTGCATTGCAGCGTGACGCACTGTATTGGCACTTCCCCGGCTACCTGGGCGCGGGCGGCAATACCTGGCGGACGACTCCAGTGGGTGCGATCCGCGCCGGTGACTGGAAGCTATTGGAGTTCTTCGAGGATCACCATGTGGAACTCTACAACCTGAAAGAAGATCTTGGCGAACGTCACGATCTCGCCCAGATCCAGCCAGAGAAAGCAGCCGAGCTACAGAAAAAGCTCGCAGGCTGGCGGCAAGCAGTTGGTGCTAAGATGCCGACCCCACAAGATCCTGACAAAAATCCGGCAGCGGGCAAGCAGAAGAAAAAGAAGCGGAATCAGCAAAATCAGGATGATTAAGAACCTCGAATCACACCAATGACACGAATGGAAATTAGTTCGCCAAGAGGATATCGGTCTATTTAGGGTCAATAGTACGCTCGGCATTCGTGACATCACTGACGGCACCTCCAATGTTTTCGCCTTGGGTGAAGTTCGTTGGATCCCGAGCGGTACGGACGCTGCTGGCGCTGACTACGGTTCCGACCACCAATTCGTCTATGGGAATGTGACCACGGGCGGCGACGCCAAGTGCGACAACAACGGGCCCAACAATAATGGCGCTCACGTTCACATTCGCTGGACCCGTCAGAAACTGAATGGGCCGATCCTGGGATCCGCCAATCTCGAGCGTTCTTTCCATAGCGCGCAAGTTGGCGGAGCTCATTTCCTGATGGGTGATGGAGCGGTCCGATTCGTCAGCGACAGTATTGATCATTCTGAAACAAACTATGTGGCCAGTCCCTCCAACCTCAACGGTCCCTATGGGACATATCAGCGGCTGGCCGGTATCAATGATGGTCAGGTCGTATCGGAATTCTAAAGATTCAAGTTGCACTTTCGCTGCTCCCTGACTCGAGGGATAGCGAGACATTCCATGGAAATGATGCGATGAAAAAAACATCTTCTCGATTACTGGTCACTTGTGTCGACCTGGCTTGCTTCAGCCTCGGTTGTGGAGGCGGTCACGGCCCGCGGTTGGAAACCGTTACTGGAACGGTCCTGATGAATGGCGAACCCGTTCGCGGTGTGAATGTCACCTTCATTCCCCATGTGAACGGATCTCCATACTATGGCAGAACCAATGAGAACGGCGAATATCAGCTGATGTTCAACCAACATCGCGCGGGCGCTGAAGTGGGGGTGCATACCGTGCTCATTTAAGCCCCGGAGCCGAAAACGGATGACAGCGGAAAGTCCCTCGAATCCACGCCGGTTGTGAGAATTCCCCCCAAATATCGAGTGCATGGCACGTTGACGGCGCAGGTCGATGCAGGGCAAAACGAGTTGGATTTTACCCTTGAATGACAAACCAGCTGTATCAGGACATAGTCTGCTACTGGCCTCTCCGGAACGGATCCCTTTCTAAACAATCCTCTATGTCACCAGAGATAGGCTCACAAGTACTGGACTCAATGCGGTCTGCGACGAGTCGACATTCATCTCCCAATCGAAATTGCGTCACCCACGACGAATCGGCTCTATCCCCAGTCAACACCAGTGCGAGTATCCAGTGTTAACCAGTGGGTTAAGGATTCGATTCAGCAAGGGCGAGGATTGTGTTATTCACACTGGTGCAGGCGCCGCTCTTTCGAGATTCGAAGAGAAAGAAGAGGTCCGCACCGCTAAAACCGGCGGTCGGTGTGTAGACAAAGTTGCCGTCCGGACTGAGGTTCAGCGTGCCATACAGCGGTTGAGTGACCGCACTGAATGTCAGTGGATCTCCTTCAGTGTCGGTCGCCAACGGGGCGAGCGAACCACTGAATGTTCCGTCCTGGGCAGCCGAACCGCTGCCATTCACGACGACCGGCGCGTCATGCCAAGCGGCCTGGGAATGTCGATATCCTTAATATAAAAAGTTTCAGGTGACCGAGCGGAGCGTCAGTCGGCACCCGTGTTCTGAGGTCGCGCTGTGACCTGTCAAGCTGCGTTCCAACACGCCAATAGGGCATCGGCAATGACGTCAAGAGTGCGTCTGTAATCACTGGGTGGCTGCTGCCGGCTGGGGCATCGCCTTAGACCCACTGCTTGCTCAAGAGCCACATTTTGACCAATTGAGTGAGGACGACATAACTCACAAGCGTTAGCAAAAGAAGTGGCCAGTACAGTGGCGGTGGGGCGATGAAACCCAGATAGGTGCCCAGCGGGGTGAATGGAATCGCCATCCCAATCAGCATGATGCAGATCGACGTGGCCAGTAGCGGCCACGATGAGCGGCTTTGCAAGAACGGAATCTTGTTGGTGCGGATGATGTGAATGATCAGTGTCTGCGTCAGCAGGCTTTCGATGAACCAGCCGGTCTGAAACAGGCTGGCACTGTGAGCCGCAGCCTCGGGCGTTGACGTATTCCAACAGTTGAAAATGGACAACATCATGAAATAGGTCGTGTAATCGAAGATCGATGAGCACGGACCAATAAAGACGATGAAACGGGTCAGTTGTTGAATGTCCCAGGGACGTGGCTTCTCGACTTGCTCGAGATCAACGTCGTCTGTCGGAATGGCGGTTTGACTGAAATCGTAGAGCAGGTTGTTGGCGAGAATCTGGATCGGCGTCATCGGCAGATAGGGGACGAAAATGCTCGCCCCGAGGACGCTGAACATATTGCCGAAGTTGCTGCTCGCCCCCATGCGGACATACTTGAGAATGTTGGCGAAGACCTTTCGTCCTTCGACAACCCCTGCTTCCAGCACGAGCAGAGATTTTTCCAACAGGATCATGTCCGCCGACTCTTTGGCGACATCGACTGCGGTATCGACACTGATCCCCACGTCCGCCGCATGCAACGCGGGCGCGTCGTTGATGCCGTCACCCATATATCCCACCGTGTGGTGATGCGACTGCAGGGCCTTGATAATCCGCTGTTTGTGAGTCGGTGAGACACGGGCAAACAGCGTGACGCGTTCCGCAGCATCCGCCAGATCAACGTCGGACAGCATTTCGACTTCGCTCCCGAGCATCACGAATTCGGTCGCCAGCCCGACCTCTTTACAGATCTTGCGGGCAACCAGATCGTTGTCGCCGGTCAGCACTTTCACTGTGACGCCGTGTCCTTGCAGAGCCTTGATCGCGGCGGTCGCCGATTCCTTCGGCGGGTCCAGGAATGCCACGTAGCCATTCAGGATCAGGTCGCACTCATCGGCTTTGGTATAGGGCGTCGCTGCGCCGGCAACGACACCGTGCGGCGGCTTGTCCTTGCTGGCGAGGGCGAGAACACGAAAACCGTCAGCCGACAGTCGTTCGTACTCCAGCTTCAATTTGTCGATGTGCCCATGATCCATCGGGTAGAGTTGGCCATCGAGTTCGAAATTAGCACAACACGGGAAGATCGCTTCGGGGGCTCCTTTGCTGATAATTCGGTCCTGACCTTCGGGCGTGCGGACAACGACCGACATGATGCGGCGCTGGAAATCGAATGGGATCTCATCCACTTTCGCATAATCCGGGATCTTTGCATGCGCGTGAGTCTCGGTATGAGCGAGAATCGCGCGGTCAAGGACGTTTCGTAAACCCGTCTGGAAATGGCTGTTCATGTAGGCCAGGGCCAGTACGCCCTCGTCCTCTTTCAGTTGCACATCGCAATGCTTCTCCAGGGTGACTTGATCCATAGTCAACGTCCCCGTCTTGTCGGTGCAGAGGACATCCATCCCACCCAGGTTTTGGATGGCATTGATCCGCTTGACGATGACCTTCTGGCGGCTCATCGCCAGCGCGCCTTTGGACAGGCAGACCGTCACGATCATCGGCAGCATCTCGGGAGTCAGCCCCACAGCCACGGCGACCGCGAAGAAAAATGCGGCTGTCCAATTGCCTTTGGACAGACCGTTAATCACAAACACCAGCGGCACCATGATCAGGATAAAACGCAGCATCAGTCCCGTGAACTGGGCGATCCCCTTGTCAAAAGAGGTTTGGATCGGCTCATCCGACAACGAATGAGCGATTCCGCCCAGGTATGTCTCGCGTCCCGTCGTAATCACGACCGCTCGCGCTGAACCACTCTCGACACTCGTGCCGAGGAACGCGATGTTCGCCAGATCGATGGGAGCCGCTGCCGACGTGTTCGTTTCGAGCGCGAACTTCTCAATTGGGAATGTCTCGCCGGTTAACGAGCCTTGATTCACGAACAGATCTTTTGCTGAGAGAATTCGCACATCAGCGGGTATCATGTCGCCCGCCGCGAGTTCCACAATATCGCCCGGAACCAATTGAGAAATGGGAATTTCTGATGCGTTCCCATCGCGGATCACAGTCGCGCTGACCGAGATCAGCGTCTTTAACTTTGCGGCAGCGTGATTCGCCTTGGCCTCCTGGGTGAGTTTAAGTCCCACTCCCAGAACAATCATCAACGACATCATGATGCCCGCGCGGGGATCACCCGTCGCAAACGAAATCGTGGCGAGCGCCGCCAGCAAGATGACGACAGGATTGAGAATCGCCGGCCACAGGAGACCTAAGACACCATGTGGCTGGTCTGCGGCCAACACGTTGGGGCCATGCTGCGCGAGGCGCGTCGCGGCTTCGGTACCCGCCAATCCCTCGTTACGGGTCGAGAATTTTTCCAGGACGGAATGCGGTTCCAGCTTGGCCGCGTCAACCAGGCTGGGTGCTACGTCGTGCGCCGGTTTGTTTTCGTGGATCGCCGTGAAAATCTGTCGAGGAAGATTCCCTCGGTGCGTCGGGAAATATGACATTTCGGCCCGTTCTGATCTTATTCCTTCGAGATCCGCCCGCACACTCCCCGCGTACAAGCCGCCGGCATTATATCGAGGCGAACCTGTTCGTGTTTTCAGATTAGGGGCATGCGAGTTGCACGCTGATCCCTCGCCGCTCGTTGAGTGTGCAGTTTCTCCGCATCAATCTGGCTCCGCGAATTGCCAGCGGCCGATTGATGAGTCTTCCAGCGATCGAGTGATTCACGTCACCGAAATGCTCTCTTATCAGCGAAAGATATGAACTATGTCAGTCAAAGCCGGGGTATGGATTGACCATCGTCAGGCGATCCTGGTGCTGTTAACGAGCACGGGCCACGACATCAAGAAGTTCAGCTCAGGTATTGAAGACGCTGATCGCCCAACGCTCAAGAACGCTCACTCGTCGCACGATTTCGTTCCAGAAGACACGCTCGAGCGAAAGTTCGACAGCAATCTAAAAAAGTTTTATGATGAGCTCATCATTAGCCTGCAAGGATTAAAAACGTTGCTGATCCTCGGTCCGGGAGAAGCAAAAGGCGAGTTTCAAAAGCGCCTGGAGAGTAAGAAGGTCAGCGGTCTGAGCGTGGAAGTGAAGGCGGCTGACAAGATGACCGAAGGTCAACTCGTGGCGAAGATCGTCCAGCACTTTGCAGCGGCTGACCCGGTTTCGTCGAAATAGACCTGCCCGGCGAGGTTGAATTTTAGAAACAGAGTAAAAAACCAGTAAAACTGCCCCCCTCGCCCTGGTACTCCGGGGAGAGGGGCTGGGGGG